>CAKUAV010000004.1 GCA_934636425.1 uncultured Clostridia bacterium | reverse complement strand
GTAACCGACGCGGTGGGACATGGCTCCCTCCGCGAATCACGGCATACCGCGCGTCCCGGTGTGGATGCGCGGTTTTGATTCAACATGATTTGATATTTTTCTGAGCGTTCGCAAGAAATGCGTCGCGCCGCCGGACAGGCTTGCTTTCGGCCAGACGCTTTTTGTCGTTTGTCCTATAAAGGAGCGGCAGTTGTAACCGCCGCTCTCAGCTTGTCGAAAACTTTTTTGACAAGCTGGTGGACAGGAGAGCAAGCTTCCCCGCCGCTGCCACCCCTGCCAGTTTTTGCAAAAAATCTTTCAGATTTCCGGGCGCAAAAATCGTCCCGTGCCCGCCGTACACGCCGCCGGGCACAATTAAAAGCGCGAGAGATCTCCGGCTCTCTCGAGCTCTCCAAGGTTTTTTTCGACAGTCTGGGAGCGGCAGCCGTAAGCGCCGCTCCTCCTTTTTATCTGTCCAGCCGCCGCACCTCCTCAATCAGCGCTCTTAAAAATTTGCAGGTTTCGGCCTCGGGGTAAACGTAATCCTGAAGCAGCACGTTCATGAAGAACTCCCGATACAGATTGAGCATCTCCTGATGCGTCACCATGATTTCGGAATGTCCCTGCTCCAGATTGTAATCGGTGTCCGATTCCAGGATCAGCATGCCGACATCCTCGTAGTATGCGATTTCCACATCGCGCAGCGTCGCGTCGTCCTTCAGAAAATACGTATGGAGATAGGGGTTTTCATTCTGCTGCTTGAGCAGATCGCCCAGTATCACAATGCGCTCCGTCAGTGTGTACGGCCGCATTCCCCAGAAGTGGTCGCTCGTTTTGCCGGTCAGCGCGAAGCGTCGCATCGCGCCGCGCTTATAGATGGTAAAGGCGTGCTTGCGCTTGGCGTAGGTATTTTTGTAGCGCTTTCTGTATATGTCCTCCAGCACAGAGAGCACATTGAGGAACTGATCGTCGTGCGGCATATCGCCGCCCAGCATCGCGTCTTTGAGTATGTGTCCGGGAATCTGGTCGACGCCGATATCCGGCTTGATCTTCCATATGGCGCGGTTTCGCTCAAGCGCGGCGTAATCCTCGCTGTACTTTATGTAATTGACAAAGGCGCTGCACTCGAAATAGGTGCGCTTGATCGGCGCGTAGTCCTGCCTGTCCAGCCCGATCTGCTTAAAGAAGGACTCGCTCAGGCCGTCTACCTCCAGCAGCGTTCCCGATTCGGGATTCGAAAACCAGAGCAGATCTGTTTTATCCTTTCCGTCCGCATCCCGCCACGTTATGGCGGCGACGTCCGCTTCGTTCAGCCCGCAGTCCTGCGACGCGCTCTGTTGATAGGCCTTCTGGCGCACATAGCCGCTGTAGCCCCGCTCGTAAAAGACGGTCATCAGCAGATTGACCGCGCTGACCGTGCGCACGTTGTCCCTGTCGACATACATAAAGTGATCGACCGTGACGTTTTCCCGCTGGAGCAGCGCCTTCATGATCGAAAAAAGGCCGACGATGTACTGGCAGTTTATGATGATCGCCTGCACAGAGCCGGATGCGGCATAGCGGCGCGGCAGATCGATCACGCCGCCGCTTCGGGCGTCCCTTATGCAGAGCTGTTCCGTCTGGGCGGGCGGTATGCCCTGCACAAAATCCCACATTTTCTTGGAAACGAGATATTTTTCCGCGCCGTAAATCGTAATCTGGGCGGCTTCGTGGAGCGCCCTTTTTTCATCCGGCGTCATTGAAAAGGTGTCCAGCAGCGCCTGCTCCAGCCTGCGCACGGCGGCGGGCGTCGCGTCCTCCTTCAGTATGCGGTCGAGCGTGGTTCTGCTTTTGTAGCCCAGCGCGTCGGACAGTTCTTTGAGAGACAGATTTTCCCTGAATGTGATTGCCTGAATATATTCTCGAATATCATACATAAATCCGTTCCTCCGCTCAAATATTAACGTCGCCGTCCGAATGTTAATTATGTCTTGATTCAAGAATAATACAGATCGGCGCTCTGCGTCAATCGGGCTGATACACACGATTTTGTGTATTAACATAAAATAAACAATCGAGCGCAATACAGAGCATTTTTCGAGCGCCGCTCCTTCCGAAAAAAAGCGGCGCATCTTTTGAACCGTCAAATACGGAATATTGTTTCCAAAATGCGTAATATGCGTGAGGCGCGCGTCCCGCCTGATGTGCTACAATGCTTCTGAAGCATGAAACCTGAGAGTACGGCTCTCTGGAGATACATAAGGAGGATACGGTATGGTTATTTATCAGATTTTTCTGCGCGCCATGACGCGGGAGGGCACGCTGCGCGCCGCCGAGACGCATCTGGAGGAAATCGCCGCACTGGGCACGGACGTGGTGTATCTCTGCCCCGTTGTGCAGGCGGACGACGACGAAAATCTCGAGTATTGGAGCGAGCGCCAGAAGAAGGCTGGCTTCAACAATCCGCGCAACCCCTATCGCATGAAGGACTATTTTGCAATCGATCCGGAATACGGCGACGATGACGCGCTCCGCTCGTTTGTGCAGCATACGCACGCGCTGGGCATGAAGGTCATGCTGGATCTGGTGTATTTCCACTGCGGTCCGACGGCGGTGTTCCTGAAGGCGCATCCCGACTACATCGTGCGCCGCGCGGACGGCTCGCCCGACACAGGCGTGTGGTGCTTCCCGAAGCTGAATTACAGTAATTCCGCGCTGTGCGAGTATATGTACGGCAATATGACCTATTTCATCGAGAAGTTCGATGTGGACGGCTATCGCTGCGATGTGGGCGATCTGGTGCCGGAGTTTTTCTGGAAGGAGGGCATACGCCGCTGCCGCCTGCTCAAAACGGACTTTCTGATGCTCAACGAGGGGCGTCCCGATCCGGTGAAGGATGCGGGCTTCGACTGGTTCTATGGCTTTGAATGGACGCGCGCCTGGCTCGATATGTTCCTGAACGATCGAGGCGCTGAGGAGCTGAAGGCGGCGCATGAGAAATTCGCGGGCGGCTATCCCTATCTGCGTGCGCTGACCAATCACGACTATGCCAACGACGTGTACGAGCGCCGCTACGATGTGGTTCAGCCCTCCGAGCGCGTCGATCTCTCATTCGTCGTCAACGCGCTGATCGACGGCGTGATGTTCCTCTACAACGGCGACGAGGTGTGCGACGATCACCGCCACAGCATATGGTTCAGCCGCGATTACAGCGGCGGACTGGACTGCACGGTCGACTGGGCGCGCTCGGATATGCCCGAGGCTGAGCGCCGGCGCGCGCTGATACGCGATCTCATCGCGCTGAGAAAGAGTGAGTCGTTCACGTCCGGAAAGACGGTCTGGCTGGAAGCAAACGGCGACAGGCTGGCCTTTGCGCGCGAGAAGGACGGCCGGCGCGCCGTCGTGGCGGTCAATTTCGGCGCGGGGCATGAGGCGTTCGCGTTGCCCTGCGCGGCGGAGAAAACACTGATCGGCCGCGGCGCGCAGCTGAGCGGCGAGACGCTGACACTCGACCCCTACGGTTTCGCGGCGATTCTTTTGAAGGACTGAGCGCATACCCTGCTGAAATCGCATCTTCTTCGGCCTGCGCTTTGGGGCGCTCAGATCTGCGCCGTAAACCGCCGGCCGAATCCGGGAGGATTGGCTCAAAAGCGCGCTGTGCAAAGAATCTTCGCGAACTTCTGAACGGTTCTGAGGTCATCCGCCAAACACGCTCTTGATTTTATGGCCGGGATCGGCTATAATACCATCAGTGACGCGGGCCGCACGGCCCTTTAGGAGGATGTTCAATGCAGAATAACAATCAGGAGCCCGAAATCTTTGTCTTTACCGATGAGGAAGGCAACGACGTGACCGTACAGGTTCTGGAGTATTTCTACTATAACGGCAAGGAATACGCCGTTATGACCGAGCTGACCGACGAGCAGGCCGCCTGCGCGTGCGATCCCGATCAGCCCTGCGACTGTGGCGACGCCGAGGTGTTCTTCATGGAAGTCGTGCCGATCGAGGGCGACGACGAGAACGTCGAGTTTGCTGCCGTCGAGGACGACGATCTGGCCGACAAGCTGTTTGAGATCGTCAGCGCCAATTTCAACGAGGACGACGCGGAAGACGAGGAATAAAGCATATCATTCTACGGCCGGAAGGAGCGCGTCTTTTTCCGGCCGTTCTTTTGTGAATTCCCCACAATGCGCAGAGAGGTATAAATTATGAAGCTTCAGTATCTTGGCACTGCGGCGGCCGAGGGCGCGCCGGCGCTGTTCTGCACCTGTGATTTTTGCCGCTACGCCCGCACGAAGGGCGGCCATGAGGTGCGCACGCGCTCCGGATCGATGATCGACGGCCGTATCAAGCTGGATTTCGGCCCCGACTCCTACAAGCAGATGCTCGATAACGGTCTGGACTATACCCACATGAAGTCGGTGCTGGTGACGCACAGCCATGACGATCATTTCTCACACGACATATTCTATCGCCGCCCGGGCTTTGCGCAGCTTAATGACGGCGTGCCGCAGATGACCATTTACGGCAATGAGGCCGTTGGCAGGGCAGTCGCGCCGTTTGAAAGCCGCTATATCGGCTTTAAGCGCATGATTCCCTTCGAAACGGTGCAGATTGAGGATTATGCCGTCACCGCGCTGGAGGCCGTGCACTGCCTCAGCGGCGGCGCGGGCGCGGGCTGGCCGGTCGTGTTCAGAGACCGCGCCTATATGCGCGCCGAGGAAGCGCTGTTCTATCTCATCGAGAAGGACGGCAAGAGCCTGCTCTATGCTCATGACACCGACCGGTTTACGCCCGCCGACATGGAGTTCCTCGCCGGGCGGAAGATCGATCTCATATCGCTGGACTGCACAAACGGCGTGCTTCAGGTCGACTACATCGGCCATATGGGCTGCGGCGACAATCTGAGCATGCGCGATTTGCTTATTGAAAACGGCGCGGCGGATGCGCACACGGTATTCGTCGCCAACCACTTTTCGCACAACGGCCTTGTGCCCATAGAGGAACTGGAGCGGCGCATGCCCGGCTTCATAATCGCCTGGGACGGCATGACGGTCGAAATCTGAAGGTCGACAAAAGTAAAATAACATGCGGACGGTTGCAATTTGTTCCGATCCATCGTACAATAAACTTACATTCTGACGTATGAAGGAGGATCACCCTTATGGTTAATAAGTCTATGAGCATTGGCGAGGTTCTCACCCTCAACCGCAACACCGTGCCGATCTTCATGTCCTTTGGCATGCACTGCCTGGGCTGCCCGCACGCCACCGCCGAGAGCATCGAGGACGCCTGCATGGCGCACGGCGTGGACGCCGACCGCCTTGTGGACGCGCTCAACGAGTTCCTGGCCAAGGCCGACGACAAGTAAACAGCTTTCAGAAAATGTGGATAACTTGTGTGGAAAGGGCGCTGCACGCCGGTTTTCCACGGGGTTATCCACATTTTCCCATCCACAGCCTGTGGATAATGTGGATAACTTAACCGTGGGCTGTGAAAAACATCGGAAAGCGGCGAGAGGAGTGAGCGATATGCCCAGCCATGCCTTCAGCGATTCGGAGGGCGTCCGGATTGCCGTTGAGATCGAGCGGCGCGGCGGCGATTTTTACCGGCGCGCGGCAAAAATTACAAAGGATGAGCGCGCCCGCGCGTTTCTAAGCGAGTTGGCGGCCGACGAAGAAGCGCATATGCGTGAGTTTTCAAAGCTGTGCGAGCGCATCGGCGCGCAGGGCGATCAGGCCTACAGCGCTGAGGAGAGCGCCTACCTTTCGGCCGTGGCGGCGGATGTGGTGTTTACCGACGGACTGCGCGGTCTGGCGCGAACCGGCCTTGAAAGCCCGCGCGCCATACTGGAGCATTCCATACAGGCCGAAAAGGATTCGATACTGTTTTATGGAGAAATGGCGGCTCTGACGCGCGACGAGCAGGCGCGCGCGCTGTTTCGAGACATCATCGCCCAGGAAAAAATGCACCTGTCCCGGCTTCAGCGTATGCTGAACGAGCAGTCAGGAAAGGATGATGAACAATGACCTATCGCGAAAATTACGAGGCCTGGCTGCGCGACTTCAAGGACGATGCGGCGACACACAACGAGCTGATGAGCATCGCCTCGGACGAGCGCGAGATTGAGGATCGCTTTTACACCGATCTGTCCTTCGGCACGGCCGGTCTGCGCGGCGTGCTGGGCGCGGGCACCAACCGCATGAACGTCTACACAGTGCGCCGGGCGACCTGCGCGCTGGCCAAATACATCAACCGTGAGCCGGAGCAGGCGCAGCGCGGCGTGGTGATCGCCTACGATTCCCGCCGCTGCTCGGACGTGTTCGCCCGCGAGGCGGCGCTGGTGCTGTGCGCGCACGGCGTGAAGGCCTATCTGTTTGAGTCGCTCAGACCGGTGCCGGAGCTGTCGTTCTCGGTGCGCCATCTGAAGGCGATTGCGGGCATCGTCATCACGGCCAGCCACAATCCGCGCCAGTACAACGGCTACAAGGTCTACTGGGAGGACGGCGGCCAGATGCCGCCCGAGCGCGCCGACGAGATTCTCGGGCTGATCCATCAGACCGAGTACCGCGAGGCCGTGCCCATGGACGAAACGGAAGCGCTGGACAAGGGTCTCCTGACAATGATCGGCAAGGATGTGGACGACGCATACGTCGCCTGCGTCGAAAAGCTGTCCATTTCGCCCGAGCTGATCCGCGAGATGGGCGACAAGCTCAAGATCGTCTATACGCCGCTGCACGGCTCGGGCAACATACCGGTGCGGCGCGTGCTTGCCGAGGTGGGCTTCAAGAACGTGTACGTCGTGCCCGAGCAGGAAAAGCCCGATCCCGATTTCCCGACCGTCAAGGTGCCCAACCCCGAGGATCCCGCGGCGCTGGCCATGGCGCTCGCGCTGCAAAAGAAGCTGGGCGCGGACGTGGCGTTCGGCACCGATCCAGACTGCGACCGCGTGGGCATCGCCGTGCTGGACGGCGAGGGCAACGTTCACGGCCTGACCGGCAACCAGATCGGCTGCCTGCTGCTCAACTACATACTCTCCCGCCGTCAGGCGCAGGGCACGCTGCCGAAGAACGCCGCCGCGGTCAAGTCGATCGTCTCCACGGAAATGGCGCGCGCCATCTGCGAAGATTACGGCTGCGCCATGGTGGACGTGCTGACCGGCTTCAAATTCATCGCCGAGAAGATCGAGCAGTTCGAGACGACCGGCGAGCATACATTCGTGTTCGGCTTTGAGGAGTCCTGCGGCTATCTGTCGGGCCGCGATGTGCGCGACAAGGACGGCGTGAACGCCAGCATGCTGATCGCCGAGACCGCCGCCTTCTATAAGAAGCAGGGCATGACGCTCTACGACGGCCTGCAGGCGCTCTATAAGAAATACGGCTATTACGACGCGAAGGTGACATCATTCGCGCTGGCCGGCAAGGACGGTCTGGCTAAGATGGGCGCGCTCATGCAGGCGCTGCGCGACCGGGCGCCCGCCGATTTCGACGGCGTGAAGGTGACCGCCGTGCGCGACTATAAGGCCGGTACCCGCCGCGACAGTCAGGATAATGTCACCAGGCTCGAGCAGCCCGCCTCCAATGTGCTCTATTACGAGCTGGAGGACGGCGGCTGGATCTGCGTGCGCCCCTCCGGCACAGAGCCCAAGGTCAAGCTGTACGTCAACGCGGTGTCCTCTTCCGCCGAAGAGACCGCCGCCATGCTGACGCGCCTCAGCGACGCGGCCGTGGCGCTGATGAACAGCAAGCTGTGATAAAAACTGCGCCCCGCCCCCTTCATTGCAGGGGAACGGGGCGCTTTGCGCATAAAGAGACGGCTCGCCGGTTTTGTTCATCCGGCGAGCCGCGCGTCTTATCAGGTGTTTGTGGTGCGCACGCTCATCATATTGGGATATTCGGAGAGCTGGTTGACCACTTCGGTGTAGGTGATGCTGTTGGGCATCTGCAGCGTGTAGATGTTGGTGTATATGTTCACGCCGTCCTTCGCCTCGACATGGAAGTCCAGATCGATGGTCTTGATTTCCTTTTCCTTAAAGAAATCGTTGATGAACTGCATGCTCTCGATGCGGTGAATGAACGTGACCTCGACCTTTTTGACGGTGTTGACGTGGACGATGCGCTGCATGACCATCAGCACGGCGATGACGCACACGCAGCCGACCGCCGCGATGAAATAATAGCCGTAGCCCACGGCCAGACCCAGACAGGCGACGCACCACAGCGAAGCGGCGGTGGTCAGGCCGACGATTTTGCGCTGAGCGGTGAATATCGTGCCCGCGCCCAGAAAGCCAATGCCGCTGATGACCTGCGCGCTCAGCCGCCCGAAGCTGTAGCCTATGGCGCTGCTCACGGCGGTGCCGTTCGTGACGTCGGTGATGAAGCTGCTTTCAAGCAGAGCGACGGTGCAGGCGCCCAGACAGACAAGGACGTGCGTTCTCATGCCGGCGGGGCGATTTTTGTATTCGCGCTCTACGCCGATGATCGTTCCGATGGCGATGGCCACCACGATGCGGAGGAGTGTTGTTTGCCACATGATTTTATTTCCTTCTTTCAATCGCGGCTGGCATACCGCTTTTCAATAATGCTAAATGTAATATTCAACATGGATTTGATGAATCCTCTTTTTTATACGGCGGCATGGTGAAATATTTTTTAAGAAACAGCGCGCTGCCCGGCGTATGTCGCGAAAGCGCGTCCAGCTGAAATTCAGCGCTCCTGCCGCCGCTATTGCGCACAGGCTGCCGTCAGAGCGCGGCGATTTCCGGCGGGGCGCTCGATCGGGGCTGGAAGCCAAATGCTCAGCGGTGAGAGACGGAATTTTTTTAGGCGCGCTTCAACATTCGCATTTCAGAGGAATTTGGAAGGCCTTTGCAGCGCCGGAATCCTCCTGAAAATGCCTTTGGCCGCGCGCGCAATGCCGCGGGAACGCGCCGCGAAGGCGTCAGGCGGCTTTACTTTGAGACGCCGCCCTTTTCGCACAGGCGCGCGAGCCGCCGGCTCATCGGCTTTTCCCACAAATAGGTGACGGCGGCCGCCACAGCCAGCGCCGCGACGAAGCACAGACAGGTATAGACCGTCTGCCAGGGCTGCTCGCCGGCCGACTGCGGCATATCGCTCTCATAGGGCGGGATGTGCCAGGCGCGCAGCCTCAGCGCAACGTGCGCGTGCCATATGTAGAAGTTATAGGAAATTCCGGCCAGAAAGCGCACGAGGCGATTGCTGAAGAGGAACTGAAACCACGACGAGGCAAAGCTGCCGCCGATCAGGAACAGCGCGCCCAGCGCCGTCAGCGGGAAGCGATAGATCATCTGCCCCCAGCGGATGGCCTGATAGCCGTTGGGTATGCGGTATTGCGCGTTCGATATGGCGTATACGCCCCATATCGCCAGAATGCAGATCAGCGTGCCCGCGCATCCGGCCAGCGCGGAGGTCTTGAGCCGCTTCCGCTTCCCCAGGCGCACGAAGCCCCATGCCGCGAGCATGCCGTTGGCGTAGACGTCCAGCATGGCGGGCAGGCGGTTGAAATAGAGCGAGGAATCCGGCAGCCCCGCGACAAAGACGAAGCGATAGAAAAACGCAGCGGCGGTCATGACCGCATAGGTCGCAAGCGGCCGTTTTATGAAGGCGCGCCCAACCAGCGGCGCGATGAGATAAAACTGCACCTCGACGGCCAGCGTCCACAATACGCCCGGCAGCCGCGTGCCGATATAGCTCTCATAAAACTGATTGTGAGTAAACGTCAGATGCCCCACGAGATCGAGCAGCATGGCGCGCGTGGACGAATAGCCGCGCAGGGCATAGAGGAAGAACGTAATCAGCACGCACAGATAGTAGCTGGGCAGTATGCGCAGCGCGCGGCGGGTGTAGTAGGCCCTGAGATCGGGCAGAGGGTCGCCGTCCTCGCGCGAGCGGGCGTAGGGCAGGAACAGCAGAAAGCCGGAGAGCAGAATCATCATATCCACGAACAGATAGCCCGCGCGCACCGGGCCGCTCAGATCGAGCCTGAAGGCGCCGATATTCAGCACGGGGCTGAGCCAGGACTGCTGCCAGATGTGAAACCAGCCGACAAAAAGCACGCACAACATGCGGAAGCCGTCGGCTGCGGGCGCATAGCGGCGATCGTAATTTCCGGGCGCGAAAAAGCGGCGCAGCGCATTGATGAACAAATGACTCACCTCGTACAAAAGCATCGTTCCATGATTATTGTAGCATCTGCGCGCCGCCTCTGTCAACGCGCTTGACAGCGGACGGGGCGCGTGATAAACTCAAGGCAGCAGAATTATGGAGGACATCGCCAATGAAGCTCATCGCCCATCGAAACGAAACCCCGGGCTGTCCGGAAAATTCGGTCGCCAGCCTGGAATACAGCGCGCAGCCGGGCATATACGCCGTCGAATGCGACGTGCGCCGCACGGGAGACGGACAATACGTCATCTATCACGACGACACGCTCGAACGGCTGGCCGGCGACAAACGCCCCGTGTCCGGCGTGACGCTCGAGGAAATGCGCCGCGCGCTCGCAAAAGTAAATCGCGCCGTCATCACGTTGGACACGCTGACGGCGGACTACCGCAAAAAAACGCCCATACTGCTGCACGTCAAGGAGCGCACGCCGTATCCCGATCTCATAGAGCGCTTCGAGCGCGCGCCGGTCGAGTTCATATTCGGCGTGGAATCGGTCGCGATGCTGGAGGCCGTGCGCCGCTTTACGCCGAAGGATCACATACTGGCGTTCATGCCGGGCAGGGATATGTACCCCGATTTCATCGCGGGCGGCGCGGGCATCATCCGCCTGTGGGAGGACTGGCTTAACGAGATCACGCCGGACATGGTTCATGCGGCCGGCGCGGATCAGGTCTGGATCATGTGCAACACCCCCGAAAAGGGCATGGACGGCACGCCCGAATCGCTCGACCATTTCCTGACAATCCATGCAGACGGCGCGCTGGTCAGCGATGTGGCCATGGCGGCCGACTGGATGAAAGAGCACGGCATCATATAGCGTAAAGGAGAATGTGTCATGAAGAACAAGCACTTTGGCGGCGTCATGCCGGCGTTCATCACGCCCTTCGACGAAAACGGCGCGCTCAAAGCCGACTCGGCGCGCCGCCTTATGGAGCGCGAGCTGAATGCGGGCGTTCAGGGCTTCTATGTCAACGGCGCGACCGGCGAGGGGCTGTTTTTGCCCGAAACCACCCGCCGCGACATGGCCGAGACGGCTGTTGACGCGTGCAGGGGGCGCGGCGTCGTCATCAACCATGTGGGCGCGGTCGATCCCGCGCAGGCGGTGCGTCTGGCGCGCCATGCCGGCCAGATCGGCTGCGACGCGATTTCCTCAATGGTGCCCAACTATGTGGCCACATATACCGACGAGCAGGTGCTGGACTACTACAAGCGCCTGGCCGACGCGTCCTCTCTGCCGGTGCTGGTCTACTGCACGGGGCTGCTCAAGAGCGATCCGGTGCGCTTTATGGAAAAGGCCATGAAGATCGACGGTATCGCGGGGCTTAAGTACACCATGTTCAACTACTACAATATGCAGCGCATCACCGAGCTGAACGGCGGCGACATCAATGTCATCAACGGCCCGGACGAAATGCTGGTGCTCGGCCTGCTGATGGGCGCGGACGGCGGCATTGGCTCCACATACAACCTCATGCCCGAATGGTTCCTCGAATTGTACGCGGCATTCCGCGCGGGCGAGATACAGAGGGCGCGCGATGTTCAGGTGCGCATCAACAGGGTCATCGCGGTGCTGCTCGAGTACGGCTGCATCGCCTCGATCAAGGAAGCGTTTGAAATCATGGGCTATGACGCCGGCCATGTCGCCTACCCGGGCAAGACGTTCGGCGCGGACGAGCGCGCGGCCTTTAAGCGCGATATGGAGGCGGCGGGCTTCAAATTCGAATAGATGGCTGATGAATGGCGGCTCTTCGGCTCATTGCGGGCTGTCGAGCCGCTTTTGCGTGCGCACATATTGCTTTGCGCGCAGAAAACCGGTATAATAAGAGCAAAATCAGTGTGTCTCGAAAAAACGCAATCTGCAATGCGGCGGCCTTTTCGCCGCTTCAATGGCGGAGAAAGGCCATCTCCCGAAGGGACTGCGTCGTCTTCCCGGAAGCGCCCCCTTTCGAAATGCACTCTGAATCAACGGAAGGCAGGTGTCGATATGAGAGAACTGCTGCTGAAAATCCGGGCGCTGCTCATTCGCTTCGGCGCGGCGGACGAGCGCGCGGCGGCCACGGCCGTGACGCTCGCACTGCTGGAGGAGGGCGATCTGTTCGCCTTCGGAGAGCGCTTTGCATCGGCCGGCGAAACGATGGACGGCGAGACCATAGCGCCCACGGACGCTCTGACGGCGGCGGGCGCGGCCTATGCGCTGCAAAGGCGCGGCGAGGACGCTGTGATCGCGGTCTGGGTGGACGATGTGCATTTGAGCCGCGCGCTCGATATGGCGGCGGCGCTGGGTCTGCCGCTGATCATGCTCTATGCCTGCCGTGAAAGCGAGCTGGACGAGCTGTCCTCACGCGTCATGGCGGCCGACGTGTCCTGCGTGCCGGCGGACGGGCGCAGCGTCATGAAGCTGATGCCGGCGCTGCGGCTGGCCGTGGATCGCGCGCGGGAGGGCGATGGTTCGACGCTGATTGAATGCGTCATGGATCAGGCTTCCGACGACGAGGATGCGGAGAGCGGGCCGCTTGAGCGGCTGGACAATGTGCTGATTGTGGAGGGCTATGCCCTGCCGGAGGAACTGAAATGAGCATGATGAACAGCGCTGAGGCCGCCCGACAGGCGCTCGACGAGGCGGCGCAGCATCTGGACGGCATTATCGTTATCTATGTCGAGCCGGACAAAAACGCAAAGCCGCTTTCCTTCACAAAGCGGCTGACGCTGCCCGAGACCGACGATATGCAGCTGCCCTTCGCGGCGGGCTGCGCGCTGGCCGGCGCGCCGACGGTGCTCGATCTGCACGCGCTCGAAAATGCGTCCGAGCGCCTTGCGGCGGCCGTGCGCTCGATTGGCGCGGACAGGCTGCCGCCCATGCTCGTGCGCGTGAGCGACCGCCATCCCTCTGCGATTGCGGGCGCGCGCGTCATTGCGCCTCAAAACCCGCGCGAGCTGGCCGGGGCGCTGCGCTATGCGCTCAGGTCGGGCGAGGTGTGCGTCGTGGCCGAGAATCCGCTGGGCGCGTACGAGTCCTGCGATGTGCCCGACGACTGGGACGAGCTGTTCGGCGACGCGCTCGAAGCGCCGCGTGAGCAGGCCGAAGCGCCTGAAGCCATCGACGTCGAGGAAGCCGAATCGACTGAAGAGCCGCCGCACGGCGATGAAGCCGCGCCCAGCTATGCCGAGGAAGCCGAACCGGCTGATGCCGACGCATTTTCATCTTCTGATGAGCCATTGCGGGACGATGCAGCTGCGCCCGCTCATGTTGAAGAAATCAAATCAACCGATGCCAGCGCGCCTTTCTCCGCAGAAGAGTCGGCGCAGAGCGGCGATGCAATTCCCGCGGATGACGAAGCCGATTCGGCGCAGGCTATGGACGGCGCGCCGATCGACGTGCCAGAAGCGCAGAGCGCGCCCGTCGAACCGGCGGAGGTGCGGCAGGCGCTTTCCGACGCAGAGCCGGTCAAAGCGTCGGCGGGAGACGCGGCAGCCGAACCTCATGCGCGGCTGGTCATGCCGGCGGTTAGAACTTATCGCTATGATCCCGCCGAGCTGGAGCGCACGGCGCGGCTTTTGAACGTCTCGCGTGAAACGCTGATGCGGTTGTGCTGCCGATGCGCTGAAGCGCTGGCCGAAATCGTCATTGAAGCGGATGCGGAGCCGGGCGAAATCGCCTGCCTGCCCCCGCGCGAGAAGGCCGCCTGCCTGTGGGCGGGCGCGGACGCGCTGACGCTCTGCTGGGATCCGGCGCGGCTGGACGCGGACGCGGCGCGCGCATTGCTGAAGAACGCGGCGGCGAATATTGTTCTGCCCGCGCGGCTGATATTGGAAAAAAGCTAAGCAGCGCCCTGACGGCATGAAGGGCTGCGCTTGAGAGAAGGGCATGGCGGGCTTTTTTCAGATCATTTCGGAAAAATGCCTGCGCCGAATCGGGATGCGGCGGTATGCGCTTAAACTGTGTCCGAAGGATTTTCCGGGCTGAAATTCCGGCGATAAAATCCTCCGCTTGAGCGCCGCCAATCCTGCGGCATTCGAGCGCACTGGCGAAAAATCCGCGGATGCTGTAAGGCGTTTCCCGCTAAAAACAGACTCTGGACAAGGAGAATTGAGCATATGAGCATGGCGATCATTACCGGCGCGTCCTCGGGACTGGGACGTGAATTTGTGCGCGCTGTCATGCAGCAGCGCCCTGAAATCGACGAATTCGTGCTGATTGCCCGCCGCCGGGAGCGCATGGAGGCGCTGGCTGCGAATATGACGGGCAAAAATGTGACGATACTGCCGCTGGATCTGGCATCCTCCGAAAGCTATGACGCGCTGGCGCGTTTCCTTCAGGAGCGCAAGCCGGAGGTCGAGCTGCTGATCAACAACGCCGGCTACGGCATACTGGGCGACATGGCCGAGGGCGACGTGCCCTCTCAGGTGGGCATGGTGACGCTCAACTGCGGCGCGCTGACGGCGCTGTGCACGCTGACGCTTCCCCATATGAAGGATGGCGGCGTCATAATCAACGTCAGCTCGATCGCCTCGTTCGTGCCCACGCCGCGCATGGCGGTCTATGGCGCGACGAAATCGTTCGTGGCCAGCCTGTCACGGGCGCTGCGCGAGGAGCTGAAGAGCCGCCATATCAACGTGCTGGCGCTCTGCCCCGCGCCCATGGACACGGAGTTTCTGGATGTGGCGGGCATATCGGGCGGCCATTCAAAGACGTTCGACACGCTGCCTCACATTCCGGCCTCTCTGGCGGCGGACGGCGCGGTTCGTCAGGCCTTCCGCGGCAAGGCGGTCTATACGCCGACGGGCTTTTATAAATTCTATCGCGTGCTGGCCAAGCTGCTGCCGCATGCATGGCTGGTCAAGCTGACGAAATGCTGAGGAGATGCGCCCATGCTGAACCACAAGGGAACCGCAACGCTTACCACGCCCCGCCTGACGCTGCGCCGCTTTGAGGCCTCCGACGCGCAGGCCATGTTCGACAACTGGGCGAACGATCCGCGCGTGACGCGCCATCTCACCTGGCGGCCGCACGGGCAGGTCGAAAATACGCGCGCGCTGCTCGAGGGCTGGTGCGCCGGCTATGAGCGCGCGGACTATTACAACTGGGCGATCGTCTGCGGCGGCCGGCCGGTGGGCGGGCTTGCCGGCATGCGCCTGAGCGAGCGGCACGAATCGATCGATCTGGGCTATTGCCTGGGATACGACTGGTGGAGCAGAGGCCTGATGAGCGAGGCCGTCTGTGCGGTGCGGGACTTTTTCTTCGAGGAGGTCGGCGTTCACCGCATTGAGATTCTCCATGCGCCGCAGAATCCCGCGTCCGGACGCGTCGCGCAGAAGTGCGGCTTCGTCCGCGAGGGTGTGCTGCGCGAGAGCCAAAAGCTGCCGGACGGCGCGTTTTATGATCTCGTCGTCTATGCGATGCTGCGCCGCGAGTGGGAAGCGCTGAAGAAAAGCGCGCGATAAAGTGAAAAGTAAAGCTGCCGCTCCGGCCATGACCGCGAGCGGCGGCTTGCTGTATCATCGGGCTTCGAAAGGCTGATGCGCGGGCGTTTCATAGGGCGGCGCATTGCCGGAGCGCGTCTGACAAATTCTCCGCAGCGCAGCGGCGGCTTCACGCCGTCATACAGGCGCTGTTTCCTGGCTCTTCACGAAAAAGCCGGGGAAAGCAAGGCGCGCAGAGAGACGTGAACAGCATGGAAGCAAAGATTGCACGGCCAAACACGCATTTTTTCCTTCTTTGCAGGTTCTCTCATGGCGAAGTTATGTCATATTTTGCCGCTATGGACGTGCATTCCCGCCAATATTCCGTGAAGAACCTATTTCTTTTCCCATGGCGCGGAGACCTCTTCCAGCGAGCGCTCGTAGCCGCCGCGCCGGCGATTCCTGCCGATCAGCTCGGGATTGGCATGGCGATCCTCGAACGTCGCGGCGGGATCAATGCCGGGAATCGCGCGCATATTCTGGCCGATGTTGCAGCCCGAGGCGATCAGCTCGGCCTGCAGCGCCTTTACGTCGACGTCGCGCGGGCGGATGTTCTCGGCCAGCGATATGGCCATGGCGGTGCCGGCGGCCTCGCCCATGTTCAGACAGGCGAGGATCAGCCGCGAGCCGGACTGCGCGTTCACGTCGGAGGACAGATTGCGGCCGGCGACCAGCAGATTGTCCAGCTTCTCGGGCACAAGGCAGCGATAGGGTATGTCGTAATAGCCATTCGTTTCAAACACGGCGTTCTCCATCGATTCGCCGCGGACGTTGACCACGGGCATACCGTTCGGCGGGGGCGTGGTCGCGCCGAAGCCGCCCGCGTTGCAGATGACGTACTGCGTCCTGCCGTCGATCTCCATCTCGGCCCACTTGATGTTGCCGGGGCCGTCGTAGTTGTGTACGTCATAGCCGTGCGTGCTGATGCAGATCACGTCGTCGAACTTGCGCAGATGCGCGATGTCCTCTGCGGTCAGCACATATTCGCCCATCACGCGCCGGCTTTCGCGCACGCCCATCATCGAGGCGGTGGCGCTCATGTAGCAGTTCTCAAAGCCGGGGATGTACTTTTTGATGAAGCGCACGAGGAAATCGACCTGCTCGCGGCCCTCGCGGAACATGCGGCTCATCTCGCCCATGCGCAGCGGGAAGCAGTTGCGGCTGTGCGCCAGACAGATGCTCACCTCGTCCCTGCCGCAGTGCTGCGGGCGACCGGGCAGATGCGTGATCCAGTTGAGGTGATTGTCCACCTCGTAGGGCAGATCGCCGTTCTCGAGCGCCGCGCGGATTGTGCGGATCCACTTGGGATCGGTCTTTTTGAGGTCGGACGAAAGATACGCGTCCCAGTCCACGCCGCCCAGCGTGAATTCCAGCGAGCAGGCCTGACTCATGCCGTCGCCCGGGCGGCCGCTGACCGTGCGCGCGCCGGCAAAGAACGCCGCGTCGCTGTCGCCCGAAGCGTCCACGACGCGCCGCGCCAGTATCGCCGCGGGGCCGGTTTTCGTCTGCACGACCACGCCGGCGATCGCGCCGTTCTCGACGATGGAATCGATGACCGTGATCTGGAGCAGCACGTCGCAGCCGTACTTTTCCAGCATGCGGTCGAGCACCAGCTTGTGCTTTTCCGGGTCGGTGTTGCGGTGCCAGTGGCCGTCGATCTTCTCCAGCTCGTCGATCATCTCGACGCCCAGTCCGGAGACGAAGTCCAGCGGGATGTTCACCAGACCCATCGTGGCCAGGCCGCCCAGCGCGCCCATCGACTCGATGAGCAGCGTCTTCCAGCCGCGCCTGCCGGCCGCCATGGCCGCGCCCACGCCGCCCATGCCGCCGCCCACGACCACAACGTCCCACTGGCCGAAAACGGGAATCTCGCGCGCGGCCATTTCAATGCCGTTTTGAGTTTTCTTCAGCTCGATCATGCTGTTCTCCTCCTTGTGAAGTGCGTTATCGCTCCGCGCGGGCGATGGCCTCGGACGCGCAGTTCCGCGCGCAGCGGCCGCAGCCCACGCATTTGTCGGGATTAATGCGCGCGCCCTCGCGCGTCATGCTGATTGCGCCGCGGCTGCACTCGCTCATGCACATGCCGCACAGCGTGCAGCCCTTTGAAACGACGTAAACGATGGAACTCATAATGCCTCTCCTCCTGCCGCTCTCTTCAAAATCATCATAGCAGACTTTGCAGAGCGAAGACAGCGACAAACGGCGCGTCAATTAGCATTTTTTTGATCTTCTTGAAATGGGGACGTTGCGGTGGGCGGCGGCCTGTGCTATAATAGCGGCGCGGAGGTGAGCGGATGCAGGATGAGGACATTGGCGCGTGGTCGGCCGAATACATCAGCCGGGCGATCGGCGCGGTGACGCGGCTGACGGGGCTGAGCGTCTGTCTGTACGATCTCAATCGCCTGCGCGCGCTGGAGGGCGTCGGAAGCGTTGCGTCGCGGCATGAGTCGGCCTTCTGCGCGGCGGTGCGCATGCTGCCCGAGGGGCGCGCGGCCTGCATACAGAGCGACGTGATCGAGGGCGTGGCTCAGGCGGAGCGCGAGGGACGCGCCTGCCTGCACACCTGCCATGCCGGACTGTGCGAGCTGGTCGTGCCCATCATGCTGGAGGATCGCATGATCGGCGAGGCGTTCGTCGGGCAATGCCGTCTCAGGGGCGGTCTGGGCTGGCCGTCGGTCGAGAAGCGGCTCAAGCCGTTCGGCAAGGGCGTTGAAACGCTGAAGGCGCGCTATTTCGATCTGCCCGAGGTCGCGCTGAGCGATCTGTGGGACGCGGCCGCGCTTTTGGACAATTCGTTTCGCTATCTGGTCAGCCGACTGGGCGAGGACGCGCTGTCCGGCTGCTGCGTCGCCAGCGAGCCCACGCACGTCGAGCGGGCGCGCAAGTATATCGACGATCACTTCAGCCTGCCCATAGGCGCGGGCGATGTGGCGCGGGAACTGCACATCACGCCGGCGCATTTGACGCGGCTGTTCCGGCGCGCTGGCGGCGAGAGTGTGACCGACTACATAACGCGCCGCCGCATCGCGCGGGCGTGCGAATATCTCAGATCGTCCGAGATCTCGATCGGCAGTCTGGCCGTCAACGTGGGCTTTCCCGATCAGAACTACTTTTCACGCCGGTTCCGCGCGCTGACGAGGCTCAGCCCCAGCGCCTATCGGAAAAAATACAAAAAAACAACATGACGGAGGGTAAAAAAATGTTTGTTGCCGACGCGCACTGCGATACGCTCTACAGCATCGCCGTGCAGAATATGGATCCCGAAAAGTGCATGATTACGCCCGAAAGGCTGGTTCAGGGCGGCGTGGGGCTGCAGACCTTCGCCATGTTCGCCGGCAGCCGCGGCATGAGCGGCCAGCCCTACGAAAAGGGCCGCGCCATGCTGGACAACAAGGAGCGGCTGGGCGTGCCGCTCTATCTGGGCGATCTGCCCGACGAGCCGCCCAAAACGCCCCACGGCGTTCTCTCCATAGAGGGCGGTGAAATGCTGGAGGGCAGCATCAACCGGCTGTACGAGTTCTACAACGAAGCGCGCATCCGCATGATCGCGCTCACATGGAACAACGAAAACGAAATCGGCTATTCGGCCAAGTCACAGTCCACGCAGGGTCTCAAGCCGTTCGGCTTCGAGCTGCTGCGCGAGATGGACTATCTGGGCATACTCCCCGATATGTCGCATCTCAATGAGGCGGGCTTCTGGGATGTGGTCGAGCGCGCGTCTCTGCCGCCCATTGCCAGCCATTCCAATCTCAAAAAGCTGTGCGGGCACTGCCGCAACCTGAGCGACGATCAGGTGAAGGCCATCATCGAAAAGAAGGGCTTCATCGGCATCAACTTCTATTCGAACTTCCTGCGCGAGGGCGAAAAGGCCACGCTGGACGACGTGCTGCGCCATATCGACGGCATCGCCGAGCTGGGCGGCATAGACGTGCTGGGCTTCGGCTCGGATTTCGACGGCATAGACGAATGGCCCGAGGGGCTGGGCAATCCGGGCGACTTCCCGGCGCTGATCAGTCTGCTCATAAAGCACGGCTACAGCGAGAGCGACGTTGAGAAGATCGCCGGATTGAATCTGTGGAACGTCCTGAAGCGCGCCGAGGAGATTGGACGCAACAATCAGAAAAAGGCGTAAGCAAAAGCGCCGCCCGGACGGCGGCCACGGAGAGGATGAGGCACAATGAATCGCTTTCCCAACCACGCGCGCGTCGTGTTCATCGGCGACAGCATCACCTGCGGCGGCATATGGATCGCCCATATCTACGATTACTATCTGCGCCATTTCCCCAAGAGCGACATTCGGATGTACAACGCGGGCATTTCCGGCGGCTCGGCTGTCAGCGCGCTGGAATATTACGACCGGGGCAACGGCGAGAACTATAAGCCCACCCACGCCGTCATCATGCTGGGCATGAACGACGTCAATCGCGGCCTGTACGAAATCAAGCCTGAAGAAAACGACATTGCCGACAAGCGGCTCGAAAAACGCATGGAGGCGATCGGCAATTACGAAAAGCGCCTGCGCGCGCTGACCGTTCTGCTGCTTCAGCGCGGCGTGAAGCTGACATTCGTCACGCCCACGATCTACGACGAGTCGACCGATCCCCGCGCGCTGGACAAGATCGGCTGCGACGCGGGCCTTGAATATCTGGGCGAGATCAACCGCCGCATCGCCGCGCAGACCGGCTCGGGTTTCGTCAATCTGCACGCGCCCATCCGCTTTTTGAACGCCGCGCATCCCATGATTCGCCCCGACCGCGTGCATCCCGACGAGTTTGGCCATGTGTGCATGGCGCATCTGTTCCTGGCCGCGCAGGGGCTGGTGGACGAGCCGACCGTGCTGAGTGTCGATTCGCTGCCCGGCTGGGAAGAGCTGCTCCCCGTCAACCGCGCGCGCTATGAGGCGGAGCGGAAGGTGCGCGCATACTGGAACGCCGAGTGGCTGCTGCTGCGCGATCATCCCGGCACGGAGGAGGCGCGCCGCGCCCATCTGAAGGCGTTCAGAAAGACCGCGCCCAATGAGTTCTGGACGGGCATGGTGGACAACTATTTCGCCCTGGACGGCGACGTCAGGCCCGCGCAGGAGCAGGAAATCGCCTGCGTGGAGGCCTGCCTGAAGCAATAATCAGGCGCAGCCGCCTGAATGAAGGAGGACATACCCATGGCCAATCAGAATGCGGACGCGGTGCTGAGCCAGTTCACTCAGGCCGCGGAGAAGGAAGCGATCGACGCGAGCAAAAAGCTGCGCGTGGGCATCATCGGCACGGGCGGCATCGCCCATGCCCACATGGCGAGCTACCTCAAAATGCCCGACGTGGAGCTGGTCGCGGCGGCGGAGATCATCCCCGGCCGCGCAGAGGCGTTCTTTGAGGAATTCGGCGTGAAGGGCGTTCACATATACGCCGACTATAGGGAAATGCTGGACAAGGAACAGCTGGACGCGGTGAGCGTATGCACATACAACCGCCAGCACGCCTGCTGCACAATCGCCGCGCTGGAGCACGGCGTTCATGTGCTGCTCGAAAAGCCCATGTGCGTCACGCTGGACGAGGCCGTCGAGATGCGCCGCGCCGAAAAGAAGAGCGGCAAGGTGCTCTCCATAGGCTTCCAGCCCCGCTTTGACGAGAATATGCAGATGATCAAGCGCATCGTGGAATCGGGCGCGCTGGGCAAGGTGTACTACATACAGACCGGCGGAGGCCGCCGCCGCGGCATTCCCTGCGCCACAAAGACCAGCTTCATCATGGATGAGACCGCCGGCATAGGCGCGCTGGCCGACATCGGCTGCTATTCGCTCGACATGGTGCTCAACGCCATTGGCTATCCCAAGCCGCTGACCGTCACCGGCTACACCTCCGACTATTTCGGAAAGAACCCGAAGTACACCATGCCCGAGCGCGCCGCCGTGTTCAGCGTGGATGATTTCGCCGCGGCGTTCATACGGCTTGAGGGCGATGTGATTCTCGATTTCCGCATCGCATGGGCCATGCACGTCGACACCCCCGGCGACACAATACTCTTCGGCACAGAGGGCGCGCTGCGCATCCCCTCGACAGACTGCTGGAACGGCACGGTCGGAGGCCCCATGACGCTCTATCACGACATTGCCGGCTCGCACGTTCAGACGGTGATCCCGATTGTGCCGCGCAGGGACGATCTGTCCAATTTCGACCGCAAGGTGCGCTCCTTCCTGGACGCGGTGAAGAACGGCACGGCCTCGCCGGTGCCCACCAGCCAGATCATCTACAATCAGGCGATCATCGACGGCATATGCCGCTCCGCGAAGGCCGGCTGCGAGCTGGCTATAGAGATTCCCGAAGTCTGACAAGCCGCAAAGCGCGCGGGAGACGCTGAAAAGAAAAGCGTCCCCCGCGCTTTTTATGCCGGCGCACGGTTTTGAGCGCGTTCAATGGGCGGCTTTGACGCGGCGTTTGGATACAGCGTGTCCAAGGCTATGGCGAAGCTCATTCGTCGTTCGGATTGCCTTTCGGCGCGGCGTTTGGATACAGCGTGTCTAAGGCTATGGCGAAGCTCATTCGTCGTTCGGATGGCCTTTCGGAGCGGCGGTCGCAGCGCGGCGAATCGCTGTAAGGCCCGCCTTTACTCATGGCGCGACGTTTGGATACAGCGTGTCTAAGCTCATTCGGCGTGGGCATTGGCGTGGCGGTTGAAACGCGGCGGTTCATTGCGGGCTGCTTTCATTCATGGCGCGCCGCCTGCATTCAGCGTGTCCTTCAGCGCGTCCCATGCTGCCTGCGGGGTGATATCTCCCGCGACCATTCGGTCGGCCAGCGCGGCGGCGCGTTCCCGCCATGCGTTGTCAAAGGCGGGCGGCGCGGCGATCGTTTTGCCGCTCAGGCCGCTTTCCAGCGCGCTCAGGCCGTTCTCGCCGGCGTAGAGCGGCGGCGTGTCGATCACGGGCAGTGCGCGCGCCGTACTCAGCGCCTGCTGCGCGTCCTCCGTGAGCAGAAATGCGGCGAACTCGCGGCAGAGCGCCTGCCGTTCGGAAAGCGCCGTGCGCGCGCAGTCGGTCACGGCAATGAGCGCGATCTGATCGGTGAACGCCGCGCCCGGCGCGCCGACGGCCCAGTCCGGCGCTTTGCCGCTGTCCGAGAGCGCCGTCAGGCGGCGAATCTCGCGCTGCGTGACCGGCATGGCCGCGAGCGACGCGCGCGCAAACGGCGCATAAACCGACGCGTCGCGGCGAAAACTGTCCGGGAGAACATTCGGCAGGCGGTTTTCAATGAGCTTGTCGGCGCGCGGGGCGTCGCTCGGCGCTTGAGTCGGATCGGGCGGCAGGCTCAGGCCGAGGTCGAGCCCTTCTCCGGCCGGCGCGCGCTGACGCGTCGCTTCGCTGTTCACCGCGCCGGAAAAGAGCGCGATCAGCGCGGCCGACCAGCTCTGCGTGTCCGTGTCGCGCGGCCAGTTCAGCCAATGGGACTCAGCCTGCTTCTTGAATGATTTCGACGCGGCGGGGCGCTCGGAAAGCGCGCTCCAGTCGGCGGGCAGCGCGCCGAGCAGCGCGCGGTTATAGGCGACGCCGTATGTGTCCATCGCTATGGGCAGCGCATAGCGCGCTTCGTCGAGCGCGCCGACGCGCTCCAGCCCCGCGCGCAGGGCATAATCGCCCTCGAGCGGCGCGAGAAAGGTCGTCTCCTCGATCATTCCGGGCGGGAAGAGCAGCATATCCGGCGGATTGACACGGCCGGAAGCGAAATCCCTGAGCGCGGCTTCGTCCACCTCGGTGAGCTGTATATACACGCCGCCGTGTCTCTTTTCAAACGCGGCGATGCGGCCGTTCAGCCAGCCGGAGAGAGGGCTCAGCGCCTCGCACGTCCACAGGCGCAGCACGCCGGAAAAGCCGCCGTAGCGCGCGCGGATGGCGGCCTCGCGCCTTTGATCGACGTTTCCCGCGGGACAGAGCAGCATCAGCGCGGCGGCGGCGCAGAGCAGCAGCCAGGCGATGGGGCGATACAGATGCTTCATGGCGCATCATCTCCCTTTACGGTTTGAAGGCAATTTGCGCGGCCTTGCGGCATTACGCTTTCAAAATCAACAATATTCTGCTACAATGGCACGGTATGACAGGCGGCGAAAGGGGCGGCGGCATGAAAACGAAGAATTATCCGTGGCGGTACGGCTGGTTTCTGGGCATGTACTATATGGCCAACGGCATCTATCAGGGCTATGCCAGCAAATATTTCGAGGCGACCGGCATGAGCACGGCGATGCTGAGCGTCATATTGGCGTTCACGCCGCTCGTTTCGATCTTTGCACAGCCGCTGTGGGGCACAGTGGGCGATCGCGCCAGGAGCCGAAACCGCGTGCTGAGCGTTCTCATCATCGCCTCGGCGGCGCTGGTGCTGCTCTATCGCGTGTCGGATTCATTCTGGTGGCTGCTGCCGATGAGCATATTCTTCTCAGCGACATATACGTCCATTCAGCCGATGGGCGATTCCATTGTGCTGGAGGCGCTCAGTCCGGAAAATCACGCCTTCGGGCCGCTGCGCATGATGGGCACGATCTCCTTTGCGCTGACCAATCTCATATGGGGGCTGATTCTCACGCCCGATCGCATGAACCTCGTGGTCTATATGACGGCGATCATGCTGATGATGGTGCTCGCCTCCACGCGCGTCCTGCCGCAGACCGCGGGACATCAGTCCGCGACCGGCCGCAAAATGAACATGACGGCCAAACTCAAAATGAGGCATATGCCGGGGCTGCTCGTACTGCTCATGCTGCTCCAGCTGACGATGGGCTATTTCTACAGCTTCTTTTCGATCTATTTCACCGCGATGCCGGGCGGGAGCAGCCGCCTCTTGGGCCTGTGCTATTTCATGTCGGCCATGAGCGAGATTCCCTTTCTGCTCAATGCCGACAGGCTGTTTGAAAAGCTGGGCGCGGGCAAGCTCCTGAGCGTCTCTGCAATCGCGCTCACGCTGAGATGGATCATTCTGGGAACCTGCCACAATGTCTATGCCGTCATGGCCAGCCAGCTGCTGCACGGCTGGGGCTTCATCGTGATGACGGTGAGCATGGCCAAATACGTCAGCGCGACCATACCGGACGAGCTGAAGGCCAGCGGCCAGATGCTCATCTCGGTGGTGGGCTTCGGCATCGCGCGCGTGTTCGGCATACTGGGCGGCGGTCTTGTGGCCGACGCGATGGGCAGCGTGCAGAAGGGCTTTCTGCTGATGGCGATCGTGGCCGGCGTCGGGCTGATTGCGTTCGTGCCGCGCTATCTGGCCATGAAGCCGCTCAACGGCAAGAGCGAGGTCTGACGGAATCGTTTGTGAAGGGGCGCTGTCCGCAGGGGGACGCGCTCCGTTTTCTATTCAAAGGAGGATAGAATCATGCGCTTTGAACGACTGACCGACTGCCATGACCCGCGCTATGAGGCGGCGCGTGCGCTGTACGGGAAGAGCTTTCCCCGCCATGAGCAGCGCGAGGCCGCGTCTCAGGCGGCGATTCTCGCGCACAGCGACTATCGGTTCAATCTGATCTATGACGGCGATGAATTCGTCGGGCTGCTGCTATGCTGGGAGACGGATGATTTCATCTATGTCGAGCATTTCTGCATCGAGCCGGACAAGCGCGGCCGCCGCTACGGCTCCCGCGCGCTCGAGCTGCTGGGCGCTGAGGGCAAGACGGTCATACTGGAGATCGATCCGCCCGTCGACGAAATTTCCATCCGGCGCAGGGGCTTTTACGAGCGCGCGCACTTTCAGGCCAATCCCTATCCGCACGTTCACCCGGCCTATCATGCGGATTGCAAGGGACATGCGCTGGTGGTTATGTCCGCGCCCGCGCCCATCGACCGGGCGCAGTACGATGCGTTCAACGACTATCTGCGCGCCGTCGTGATGAAGGACGTTTACTGAAAATGAAAAAACCGCCGCCTTTCGTGCTGATTTTGTGAAAAGGCGGCGATTTGTTCTGAAATAGCGAATTGGAGCGGTCGTCCGAACTGCTCATTGCGCGCGCAAAAATGCCGTCCCCCGCGATGCAGAGGACGGCGATCTTTATATCATGCGATGGAGAGAATTACACGCCGCGGCGCTCGTTGCGCAGCTTCTCGTTGAGCGCCTGGTTGGTGGTGCGCACATGGCCCTTGAGCGGGACGATCTTCGCGTCGATCGCGTCGAGTATCCAGCTGGGCTGCGGGAAGAAGGCTTCCTCCAGCTCGTGAGCGGGGGTGATCCAGTTGCGGGAGGCGACCACGGTGGGCGCGGCGTCGAGATAATCGAACGCCATCTCGGTGATCTGGCGCGCCACTTCGCTGGCGAAGGAGCCGCGCTCGCACGCGTCGGTCACGATGACCAGACGGCCGGTCTTCTTGACCGATTCGAGCACGGTGTCATAGTCGAACGGCACCAGAGAGCGCGCGTCGATAACCTCGGCCTCCATGCCGTACTTCTCCTTCAGCTCGTCGGCGGCCTTCAGGGCGCGGTACATCACGGCGCCGAATGTCAGTATGGTGATGTCCTTGCCGGCGCGCTTGATGTCGGCCTTGCCGAAGGGGATCTCGTAGTACTCGGCCGGCACGCCGCCCTCATGGAACTGCTCGCCGACGTCGTAAATGCGCTGAGACTCGAAGAATATGACCGGATCGGTGCCCGCCAGAGCGGCGGCCAGCATGCCCTTCGCGTCGTAGGGAGTGGTCGGGAAGGCGGCCTTCAGTCCCGGGATGTGGGCGACCAGCGCCGTCCAGTCCTGAGAATGCTGTGCGCCGTACTTGGAGCCGACGGACACGCGCAGCACGACGGGCATCTTGATGATGTCGGCGGACATGGCCTGCCACTTGGCCATCTGGTTGAACACCTCGTCGCCGGCGCAGCCCAGGAAGTCGCAGTACATCAGCTCGACCAGCGCGCGGCCGCCCGCCATGGCATAGCCGACGGCGCTGCCGACGATGGCGGATTCGCTGATGGGCGCGTTGAACAGGCGATGATAGGGCAGAGCCTCGGTCAGGCCGCGATAGACGGCGAACGCGCCGCCCCAGTCGCGGTTCTCTTCGCCATAGGCGACCATGGTGGGATCCTTGTAGAAGCGGTCGGCAATGGCCTCGAACAGGCCGTCGCGCAGCTGATAGACCTTGTTCTTGGAGACGGGCTTGCCGTTCGCGTCGAAGCCCCAGCGCTCCTTCTTGGCGATGGCCTGAACGCGCGGGTTCTCCTCGAGGGGCATCAGCACGTCCGGCTTGGCGTCGGAGAACGCCTCGACGTGGCCGTTGGAGAACATCAGATCCGCGATCTCGTCGGGGTTCTTGTCGAGGTTCATGCGCGGGGACAGGCTGTCGTCGATGGCCAGCTTGAAGTTGCGCAGGTTGGTCGCCTTGACGTGCGCCTTGATGGCGTCGCACTCCTCGGCGGTGGCCACGCCGGCTTCGATCAGCTGGGCGCGGTAGGTGTTGAGGGGATCGATGGCTTCCCAGGCCGCCATTTCTTCCTTGGTGCGGTAGGAGGAAGCGTCAGACGGGCTGTGGCCGGCATAGCGGTAGGTCAGCACGTCGAGCAGCACGGGGCCTTCGCCCTTGAGCAGCAGTTCCTTCTTGCGGCCATAGGCCTCGATGACGGCCAGCGGATTGTAGCCGTCCACGCGCTCGGCGTGCATCTGGTTCGGATTGAAGCCGGCGCCCATGCGCGCGGGGGCGTCGTAGCCCATGGTCTCGCCGACGGTCTGGCCGCCCATGGCGTACTGGTTGTTGACGATATTGAAGAGCACCGGCAATCCGCCCTTCATGTCGTCCTCCCAGAGGGTGTTCAGCTGACCCATGCCGGCCATGTTGAGCGCCTCGAGAACCGGGCCGCGGCCGAGCGCGCCGTCGCCGATGTTGGCGATGACGATGCCCTTCTTGCGGTTGACTCTCTTATACAGCGCCGCGCCCATGGCGATGGTGCCGCTGCCGCCGACGATGGCGTTGTTGGGATAGATGCCGAAGGGGGTGAAGAATGTGTGCATGGAGCCGCCCAGACCGCGGTTGAAGCCGGTCTCGCGGGCGAATATCTCGGCCATGGCGCCGTAGAGCAGGAAGTCGATGGCCAGATCCTTGATGGTGTCATGGGGCTGCTTCTCGACGACGGCGAGTGTCTTGCCGTCCAGGAAGTTCTTCATGATGTCCATCAGCTCGTCGTCAGACAGCTTTTCAATGGCCGACAGACCCTTGGCCAGGATGTCGGAATGGCCGCGGTGAGAGCCGAATATGAAGTCGTCGGCGGTCAGATGGAACGCCTGGCCGACGGCCGCGGCTTCCTGACCCATGGACAGGTGAGCGGGGCCGGGATGGTTGTAGGCCACGCCCTCATATTCGCCGGTGGTCTTGATCAGGTTGATCATGGTCTCGAACTCGCGCAGAGTCAGCATGTCGCGGTAGATGTTGACCAGCTGCTCCTTGGTGAAGTTGCCGACCTCGTCCTTGACCGTCTTCTGATAGACGTTCATCGGGATGTCTTCGAAAGTGATTTTTCCGCTCTTGCGGACGACTTCCGGATCGATGTAAAGGGACTTGGGCATGGGAAGGTCACTCCTTTTCCTTTATCCTTGCAAATATCAGCCGGCGCGAAACGGTCTGCGCTCCGCGCCGCGTTTCCCAATCAGGCGCTAAAATCAGTCGTTAAACTCCCACAGCGTCTCGCGGATGATTTCGCTCACGGTGGGATGCGGGAATATGATTTCCTTCGCATCCT
The DNA here is from genome assembly GCA_934636425.1 of uncultured Clostridia bacterium. Classification (GTDB taxonomy): domain Bacteria; phylum Bacillota; class Clostridia; order Christensenellales; family Aristaeellaceae; genus Firm-10. Next base: position 30,229 of record CAKUAV010000004.1, on the reverse strand, counting down.
TGACGCGCAGCTCCAATTCGATCATTTCGGCCGCGCCCCAGATGATCTCAGAGCTGTAATTGCCGATCATGTGCACGCCGATGATGTTGCGGTGCTTCTTGTCCACAAGGATCTTGCACAGGCCGTCGCCGCCCTCGTTCTCGGCCACAAAGCGGCCGGAATAGCGCATGGACAGCTTCTTGACTTCGTAATCGACGCCCTGCGCCCTGGCCTCTTCCTCGGTCAGGCCGCACGCGGCGATTTCGGGCTGGGTGTATATGACGGACGGGTTGGCGTGATAGCGCATGACGTCCTTCTTGCCCAGGATGGTGTTGACGCACACCTCGGCCTCGCGGTAGGCGGTGTGGGCCAGCATGACGTGGCCGTTGCAGTCGCCCGCGGCGAACACGCCGTCGATGTTGGTGCGGCCCTGCGCGTCCACGATGATGCCGGCGCGGTTGGTCTCAACGCCGATGTTCTCAAGGCCGATGCCCTGAATGTTGGCGCGGCGGCCGATGGAGAGCAGCACCTTGTCGGCGGGAATTTCGACCTTGTTGCCGTCGGGCGCTTCGGCGATGACCTTGCCCTCTTCGACGGCCAGGCACTTGTGGCTCAGCAGGAAGGTAACGCCCTTCTTTTCCAGCTCCTTCTGGAGCATTGCGCTGATCTCGCGGTCGGTCGGGCCGGCGATGTGATCGAGCATCTCGACCACGGTGACCTTCGCGCCCGCGGTGGCGTAATAGGCGACCATCTCGAGGCCGATGACGCCGCCGCCGATGACGACGAAGTTCTTCGGCACCTCGGGCAGCTCGAGCACCTCGCGGTTGGTGACGACAAAGCCGCCGATGTTCTCGCGCACGCCGGGGATGGGCGGAACGACCGCGGAGGAGCCGGAGCAGATGATCATCTTCGCGCCCTCGTAGTCCTTATCGCCGGCGGTCACGCAGAAGCCGCCTTCCACGCGGCCCTTGATGACGGCGTTTTCCTTGACGACGGTCACGCCCGCGCCCTTCATCTTCGCGCCCACGCCGGAGACCAGCGTCTTGACGACCTTGCCGCGGCGCGCGACCACGGCCTTCTGGTCGAGCTTCGCGCCCTCGACGGTCACGCCGTACTTTTCGGAATGGAGCGCGTGCTCATAGAGCTTGGCGGAGTTGAGCAGCGCCTTGGAGGGAATGCAGCCCTCGTTCAGGCACACGCCGCCCAGCGAGTTTTTCTCGAACAGGACGACCTTGAGACCCGCGTGGCCGGCGCGCTCGGCGGCCAGATAGCCGGCGGGGCCGCCGCCGATGACGATCAGATCAAACATTGGCAGGTTCCTTCTTTCAATAAGCGTTATAAGAGCGTTTCTGACGGGCAGTCAGACGGCGGAAAGCGGGAAAGAACGCCCCGTTTTCCGCCGAAAGAACGATGAGCTTAGCCCTGAGCCAGCATCAGCGTGAAGGCTTCCAGGTTGTTCTTGAGGTCAACCAGGAACTTCGAGGCCGGGGTGCCGTCCATGGCGCGATGGTCGTAGGACAGGGACAGGTTCATCTTGGGATAGACCTTGATCTCGCCGCCCTCGACGCGCACGCCGTTGGTGATGGCGCACACGCCCAGTATGCCGGTCTGCGGCGGGTTGACGACGGGCGTGAAGGACTCGATGCCCAGAGAGCCTATGTTGGAGACGGTGAAGGACGCGCCGCGCAGATAGTCGGGGCTGATCTTGCCCTCCTTGCACTCCTTGGCCAGCTTCTTCGCGGTGGCGGAGAGCTGTTTCAGGGTCATCTTGTCGGCGTTGAATATGGTGGGCACCATCAGGCCGCGCTCGGTGTCGACCGCCATGCCCAGATGCACGCCCTTGAAGTACTTCATTGTCTTGCCGTCGTCGATCAGGTTGGCGTTGAGCGCCTTGTGCTCGGGCATCGCCAGCGTGCGGGCGACGACGTACATGATGATGTCGTTGATGGAGATCTTCTCCATGCCGAACTTCTCGCCCTTTTCCTTGAACAGCTTGCGGGCGGCCTGAACCTCGGTGGCGTCGTAGCTGATGTTGTGGGTCAGCTGCGCCATGGAGGACAGAGAGGTCACCATCGCCTTGGCGATGACCTTGCGGATGTTGCTCATGGGCTCGGTGTAGCTGTCGTCCACGGGCGCGCCCAGCGCCACGGCGGGAGCGGGAGCAGGGGCGGGAGCGGCGGCAGCCGGCGCGGCCTCGCTCTTCTTTTCCAGATCGCGCAGGGAGACGCGGCCGCCCAGACCGGTGCCCTCAACGCCGCCCTGATAGCCGGCGCGGGCCGCGGCGGTGACGATGAGGCCATTGTCAATCAGCTTCTGAACGTCGCGGGCGATGACGCGGCCATCGGGGCCTGTGGGCACGACCTTCGAGAGATCGGCGCCGCTCTTCTCGGCCAGCGCGCGGGCGCGGGGGGAGATGTGCATATCGCCCACGACAACGACGGGCTGAGCGATTTCCTCGGCCTCGGTATTTTCGGCCGCGGCGCTCGCGGTTTCGGCAGCGGGCGCGGCGGGGGTTTCGGGCGCAGCGGAAGCGCCGTTCGGATCAAACTCGGCGAACGACTCGCCCTCCTTGCCGATGACCATGACGTTGGTCAGGCAGGGCACGTCGTCGCCCTCGCTGAAGAAGATGGCCAGCACGGTGCCGGCTTCCTTGGCTTCCTCATCGAAGGCAGCCTTGTCCGTTTCATAGGAGAACAGTATGTCGCCGACTGCAACGCTGTCGCCGACCTGCTTGTTCCATTTGGTAATGATACAACTTTCAACCGACTGACCCTGACGGGGCATAATGACCGGTGTCGCCATATTGCATCCTCCTGTCGATAACAATTTCACCTTATTGTATTTTAGACCTTTTGTCGCGGTTCGTCAATCAAAAAAGACGGATTTTCATTAAGAAATGCGCATTGGGCTTACTTTTAGCCCTGTATTTACAATTTTGCATACATATGTTATACTTCTTCCTGCATTGCCGGGAAGACTGTGAGGAGGGATTTTTTCGTCATGAAGAGGATATTTCTGATCGGCGACTCCATTCGCATCGGCTATGACCAGTATGTGCGCGAGCTCATGGCGGACACGGCGCAGCTTTACTGGCCGGAGGACAACGCCCGCTTCGCGGGCTATACGCTGCGCTATCTGCACGAGTGGGCCGGGCACGACTGCGACCCCAAGGCGATCGACGTCGTTCATTGGAACAACGGCCTGTGGGACGCGCTTCATGTGCTGGGCGAGGACGCGCAGACCCCCGCGCCGGAATACGCCCAGACGCTTCGGCGCATTGCGCGCCGGCTGAAGAATGTGTTCCCGAATGCGAGGATCGTCTTTGCGCTGACCACATTCGTCATCGAGGAGCGCATGAATCCGCTCTTTTATCGCAGGAACGGCGAGATCGAGCGCTATAACGCCGCCGCCCGCGCGGTTATGGCCGAGGAGGGCGTGCTGATCGACGATCTGTACGCTGTTTCGCGGGATATGCCCGCCGACTGGCACGCTCAGGACGGCACGCACTTCACCGAGGAGGGCTATCGCGCGCTGGCCCGCGCCGTGGCCGACCGCCTGAGCGCGCTTTGAATTTAGCACGAACAGCGTGGACAAATCGCCGCGGACTGTGATATAATGAAAAAGTTGAAAGCAGACCGGAAAGGGGGAAAACGCCCGTGAGCTATCAGGCGCTGTACAGGACGTGGCGGCCGGAATATTTCCGCGACATCGTGGGTCAGGATCGCATCGTCACGACGCTGATCAATCAGATCACATCGGGCCGCGTTCCCCACGCCTATCTGTTCTGCGGCAGCCGCGGCACCGGCAAGACCACGACGGCCAAGGTGCTCTCCCGCGCCATCAACTGCCTGAATCCCGATCGCGGCGAGCCGTGCGGCCATTGCGAGGCCTGCCGCCAGCTGGAAAACGAAAACAATCTCGACATCGTGGAGATCGACGCGGCCTCCAACAACGGCGTGGACGAGATCCGCGATCTGCGCGACAAGGTCAAATATCCCCCGACGATCGGGCGCTACAAGGTCTATATCATCGACGAGGTGCATATGCTCTCCATCGGCGCGTTCAACGCGCTGCTCAAGACGCTGGAGGAGCCGCCCGCCCACGCCGTGTTCATACTGGCCACCACCGAGCCGCAGAAGCTGCCGGCCACAATACTCTCCCGCTGCCAGCGCTTCGACTTCAAGCGCATTCCCGCGTCGCTCATCGAAAAACGGCTGGAGCAGGTCGCCACGGCCGACGGCGATCAGGCCGACCACGAGAGCATTGCGCTCATCGCCCGCGCGGCCGAGGGCGGCATGCGCGACGCGCTGAGCATACTGGATATGTGCCTGTCCTATGGCTCGGGCAAGCTGGACGCGGAGGTCGTGCGCGAGGTGCTGGGCGCGTCCGACCGCAGCTTTTTGTTTGATTTTGTCGGTGCGCTCATTGGAAACGACGTGCCGCGCGCGCTTTCTCTCATCGACCGGCTGATGCGCGACGGCCGCGATCCGGCGGTGTTCTGCCGCGAGGTGACCGGCCATGCCCGCTCGCTGCTGGTCGCAAAGACCTGCGCCGAGGGGCTTGAGGATCTGCTCGAGCTGACGGCGGAGGATGCGCAGCGCCTGCGCGATCAGGCCGAAAACGCGTCTCAGGCGCGGCTGATGCGGCTCATGGATCTGTTCATGCAGGCCGAAAGCGACATGAAATGGTCGACGCAGCAGCGCGTCGTGCTGGAATTGAGCGCCGTGCGCGCCTGTCATCCCGAGCGGGAGCAGGGCGAGGAGGCGCTCGAGGATCGCATCGCCGTGCTGGAAAAGACCGTGGCCGAGGGCGTGACAATCGCGCCTGCGCCTGCGGCGGCCTCTGAGAAGGATGCGCCGGCGAAGGAAACGGCCAAGGTCGCCCCCGCGCCGAAGAAGAGCGCGCCGCCGCCCGAAAACGAAGAGCAGGCGTGGCAGCAGGCATTTAAGGCGATCGGCCGCGCGGATGCGAAGATCGGCATATTCCTGAAGCGGGGTCGCTTCATCGGCGTAAAGGACGGCATGGCGGTGGTCGAATATCCCGCGGACGGCAGCGAGGTCATCGTGCAGCTGCTCGGCAGGCCGGACAAGAAGGAGATCATCGACAAGGCGCTGAGCGAGGCGTTCGGCGGCGACGTGCATCTGCGCGCGATCATGCAGGGCGCGTCTCAGCGGGAGAGCGCGGCCGGCTCGGGCAGGCGCGCTCTGGACAAAATATACGAGGCGTTTCCCCGCGACAAAATTGAAATTGTCGACGAACAGAACAATTAATTATTTGGAGGAGAAAAAACATGGCAAGAGGCGGATTTCCCGGAATGGGCATGGGCGGCAATATGCAGCAGCTGGCGCGTCAGGCGCAGAAGCTCCAGCAGCAGATGGCCAAAATGCAGGAGGAGCTCGAGGAGCGCGAATACGAGGCCACGGCCGGCGGCGGCGTGGTGACGGCCAAGGTCAACGGCAAGAAGGAGCTGGTGGCGCTGACCATCAAGCCCGAGGCCGTCGATCCCGACGATGTGGAGATGCTTCAGGACACCGTCATGGCGGCGGTCAACGAGGCGCTGCGCACCGCGACGGAGACCTCCGAGAGAGAGATGGGCAAGCTGACCGGCGGCATGAACCTGGGCGGCCTGTTCTAAAATTATGAGCGGCATGATCGAACCCATTGCGCGGATGGTGAATCAGCTTTCCAAACTGCCCGGCATCGGCCAGAAAACCGCGCAGAGGCTGGCCTACTACATCGTCGGCATGCCCGAGGAACAGGTGCGCGAGCTGGCCGTGGCCATATTCAACGGCAAAAAGCAGGTGCATTTCTGTTCGGTCTGCGGCAACTACACAAACGAGGATCCCTGCCCCATCTGCTCCAGCGACGAGCGCAAAAACGGCCAGCTGTGCGTGGTGCGCGATCCCCGCGACGTGGCCGCCATGGAGCGCATGCGCGATTACGGCGGGCAGTATCATGTGCTGCACGGCGTGATTTCGCCCATGCAGGGCATCGGTCCGGACGACATCCGCATACGCGAGCTGCTCTCCCGGCTGACCGACGGCACAATCACCGAGGTGATCCTCGCCACCAACCCGGACGTCGAGGGCGAGGCCACAGCGGCCTACATCGCCCGGCTCATAAAGCCCATGGGCATTCGCGTGACCCGCATCGCCCACGGCATTCCTGTGGGCGCAGATCTCGAATACACCGACGAGGTGACGCTCTCCAAGGCCTTCAGCGGCCGCAGCGAGATGTGAACAGACGGCGACATAAGAGCAACCCCGCTTCGTTTTGTTACGGAGCGGGGATGTTCTTATGAATCTGGAAGCGGAGAAGCCTGCGCCGGACGCAGCGTTCGCCGCCCTGCGGCGATGAAAAGCCGAAATGCCTGACGGGCTTTAGTATCAAGGCTTTTCGGCCCGCGTAAGTGGCGAAACAACGCTGAGATTACCGCACGGGGGCGGGGATGCGCAAATCGCCGACATCGTGAGCCGGACGCGCTGCCGCCTTACGGCGATGGAAGGCTGCGATTCCTGACGGGTTTTCCCTTCGAGTTTTTCGGCTGCGCAGGTGGTGAAAGACTGCCAGGATTGTGAGAGGTACAAATCGCCGACATCGTGAGCCGGATGCGCTGCCGCCTTACGGCGATGAAAGGCTGCGATTCCTGACGGGTTTTCCCTTCGAGGTTCTCAGCCTGCGCAGGTGGCGAAACAACGCCGGGATTGCCGAGCGGGAGTTTTGCGAGACGTGCAAATCGCCGACATCCCGAGCCGGACGCGCTGCCGCCTTACGGCGATGAAAGGCTGCGATTCCTGACGGGTTTTCCCTTCGAGGGTTTCGGCCTGCGCAGCGGCGAAAGACTGCCGGGATTGCCGTGTGTGGGGGGGAAGCACAAGCGGCGGATTTTGGCTGCGGATATTTCTCCGTCCAGCTGTTAAGCGATCTGCGGAGCCGAAGCGCCGCTCAGTATTCGCCCGACGCGAAGCCCGCGTATTCCTGCATGAAGAACTCGGCGTGCATGTCCGTGCGCAGCGTGACGGCGTTTCCATGGAAGGCCACGGCGATGCGCAGCTGCGCCAGATGCATATCGACGACGTGGCAGTAGATCATCAGCTCGTCCTCCAGCTCCCAGGCCGCGGAGACCTGGCAGTCGAAGCCGCGCCCCAGCGGCGTGCCGATGCGCTTTCCGTTGTAGTGCGTCTCCGGGAATGCGCAGGCCTCCTGACGGCCAAGGCCGAAGGGCAGCGCGTGAACGCCGGTGGCGTTTTCATAGTTCATCACGCCGCGGCCATCCTCAAAGTCGAAGCGCAGCCACTTCATGCCCATGCGGTTTTCGGCCATGACGTAGGTTTTGCCGGAAACGCGCGCGGCTGCGGGCGATGTGAGAGCGCCGTCGGGACGCAGCAATTCGAGGCTCTCGGCCAGCGGCTGAAGGCGCGCGGCGGCCTCGGGATCGGCGCTCAGCGGCGCGTCCGAAAGATGGGGATACAGTTCGCGCCACAGCGCGCGGAAAACTTCGTTGCGGCCGTGCGAATTGAGCTGCTCATAGCCGGTGGTGACGATCGCCAGATCCTTGTCCGGCAGGCAGATGCCGAACTGGCCGCCCATGCCGTTGAAGGCAAAGCCGCCGTGGGGCAGCACCCAGAACTGATAGCCGTAGCCCGCGCCCTCGTCCACGCCGTTGTGATCGACGCTGTTGTCGATCTGCTTTGACGTGGCTTCCTTCATGTAATCGCGCGGCAGGAGCTGTCTGCCCTCGTATTCGCCATAGTGCATGCACAGATTGGCGAACTTCATGAATTCGCGCGCGGTGGCCATGACGCCCGAGCCGCCCCACTCATGGCCGCAGGGCGTTTCGATGCAGTACAGCTCGTCCGAAATGCCGATTTCGTCAAACACGGGGCGCAGCACCTGCGTAAACTCCATGCCGCTCACGCGCTTTATGATCATGCACAGCATGGTGGTGGCGGTGGTGCAGTAGGAAAACACCATGCCGGGCTTGTGGGAAATTTCATCGGTGAAGAACGTTTTCTCCCAGTCGGGATCGGACGGTCTGTAGCTTGCGCCCTTCTCGTAGCAGGTGGACATGCGCAGCAGATCGCGGATGGTCATTTCGGCCAGCCACGGATGCGGATGGGCGGGCGCCTTGTCCGGGAAGAAGGATATGGCCTTGTCCTCGAGCGACATTTGTCCGCGCTCGATCAGCATTCCGACGGCACAGGAGACAAAGCTCTTTGAGCAGGAATAGAGCCGATGGCGGAAGTTTTCGTCCATGGGCTTCCAGTAGCCCTCGAAGATCAGCCTGTTGCGGCGCAGTATCAGCATGGAATGCAGCGCGGCCTTCTGATCGATTACGGCGCGGACATAGGCCTCGACGGCTGCGGACGGAACGCCGGCTTCCTCCGGCGTGCAGTGGGCGAGCGGTTTCTTTTCGGTATTCATGGCTGTCTGTAACCCTCCCGATGAATAATAAACCTCGCGCTCTCATTATAGCACGCCAGTCTGCAGCCGTGAACCCCCGATTCCGGAGCGCGCGGCAAAATTTCTCACAGCCGTTTGGAGACGCTCTCCTTGAAGCGCTCTGCGGCGCGATTGCAGGATTGCGCGCCGCGCCGAAATGTGATATTATAGACTTATCTTAAAGCATCATGTGCGGAGGACTGTCAATGCCGCTTTGTTCGTTTTCGGAAAGCTATCTTCTGCTGGGCGTAACCCCGGTGGAAAACATATTTATTCAGGATTATCTGCCCCACGCGCCGGGCGATTATGTGCGCGTGTATCTCTACGGCCTCATGCAGTGCTATCACCCCACAGAGGACATGACCACAGAGCGCATCGCGCATCTGCTCGACGTGACCGAGGACACCGTTCAGGGCGCGTTTCAGTACTGGGAGCGGCAGGGGCTGGTGCGGCGCGTGAGCGACAATCCGCCCAGCTATCAGTATCTCAACCTCACCGCCTCGGTCACCAGCGAATCGCCCATGGAAAAGGCGGTCTACAAGCACCGCGAGTTCAACACGAAGATGCAGCAGCTCTTCGGCACGCGCCTGCTTCATCCCGCCGAGTTCATGACCGCGTGCGAATGGGTGGAGGATCTGCACCTGCCTGAAGAGGTGGTGCTGATCATGGTGGAGCACTTCATCGCCACGAAGGGGCGGTCGTTCCAGTTCCGCCAGCTCAACAAGACGGCGCTTCAGTGGGCGGAGAAGGGCGTAAACACCGTCGAGGCCGCCCACGACATGATCATGCGCGACAGCGCCGCCTACAGGACCGCCGAAAAGGTGATTCGCCAGTTCAATCTGCGCCGCGCCCCCACGCTGGACGAGGTGGCGCTCGCCAAAAAGTGGCTGGAGGAATACGGCATGGACGAGGCCGCCGTGCTGGTGGCCTGCCGCGAGACGGTCAAGGGGCGCAATCCTTCCTTCGGCTATCTGGACGGCATACTCTCCCGCAATCACACGGCGCGCTCCTCTCAGGACATGGCCGGCCAGCTGGATGAGAAAAAGCGCCGCGAGGACGCGGTCAAGGCGCTGCACGACGCGCTGGGCATACGGCAGATGGCGCCCACGCCGGGCGAGCTGGAATCCTATCAGAACTATCTGGCGGCGGGCTTCGAGCCGGGCGCTGTATTGTGCGTGGCAAAGGGCATGGGCGGCTCGGGACGCTACGACATGGAGGATCTCGAGCGGCAGATGACCCGCTTCGTCGAAAAGGGACTCTTTACCGAGGCGGACATCACAGCCTATATGGATCAGCAGAAGCTCTTGCGCGAGCAGGCCGCCCGCATTTACGAAATCAGCGGTCAGGATTCGCGCGTGACCGCCGCATCGACCGCGCAGCTGGAGGAATGGCTGGGCATGGCTTCCTATCCGATCATACTCTACGCCGCCGAGTGCGCGCGCGGCACAAAGCTGCCGGTGCAGTACATCAGCAAGCTGCTGCGCGAGTGGAAAAAGGCGGGGATAGACACCGTGGAGGCGGCCAGACGGCAGCACGGCGCGGTGCAGCCCGCGGGCGGCGCGGCCAGAGCCACGCCCACATCCATGCAGTACGATCAGCGCACCTATACCGAGGAGGAGCTGCGCGCGCTGACCGCGTTTATGGAGGACGACGATGACGCGAAATGACATTGTGCGCGCCCTCAACGAGGAATACGACCGGCTGCGCACCGAAAATCTGCGCGAGCGCGACCGGCGCATCGGCGAGGTGATCGCCAGAGATCCGTCGATGGAGGCGCTCATATACGGCGGGCGCGATCTGTTCCAGAAGCAGGCGCGGCTGCTGCTCTCCCATCCCGAGCAGGCCGCAAAAAACGCGCAGGAAACGCGCCTTCTGGCCGCCGAGAACGACAAAAAGCTCAGGCGGCGTTTGAAGGAACTGGGCTATGCCGAAGATTATCTCGACCCGATATACCGCTGTCCGGTCTGCAGGGACAAGGGCTGGGTGGGCGACGGCGTGCGCGAAATGTGCGCCTGCTTTAAGCAGCGCCTGACGCGCCGGCTCTATGAGGAATCGGCGGCGGGCACGGGCGCGATGCAGAGCTTCGAAGCCTTCGATGAAAGCCTGTTTTCAGACACTGAAAAGGTCTTTGGCGCCTATACGCAGAGGCAGATGATCCTGCGCGCGCGCAAAATCTGCGAATCCTATGCCGATGCGTATCCGGATACCGACAGGCTGGGGATCCTGCTGATGGGCGAGAGCGGGCTGGGCAAGACCTATCTGCTCAACTGCATATTGAACCGTCTGATCGCGCGCGGCTTTGCGCCGATCAAGGTGACGGGCTATCGGCTGTACGAGGCCATGCGCGGCACGCACTTCGGCGATGCGGAAAAGCGCGCCGAGTTCGATCAGCTGCTCGGCTGCGAGGCGCTGTTCATAGACGATCTGGGCAGCGAGCCGGTGGTGCAGAATGTCACGCGAGAGTATCTGTTTTCGCTCTTCAACGAGCGGCTGATTCAGGGACGGCACACGGTCGTGGCCACCAACCTGAAGCCCGACAATCTGCTTTCGGTTTACGGCGAGCGCGTGTTTTCGCGCCTGATGGACGGCATGAACGTGGCCGCAATCCAACTCTACGGCCGCGATCTGCGCACCGCGTCAAAGCTGAGGAAGTGAGCGCATGGAAGAAATCGCAGAGCGCGTGCTCCATACGCTGGACGCGCTGCATATTCCCTATGATTGCATCGAACACGACGCGGCGGCGCACATGGACGAATGCCGCGCCATTGAGGAAAGGCTGGGCGCGATGATGCCGCGCAATCTCTTCCTGACAACGCGGCGGCAGGGCGGCTATTATCTGTTTGTGCTGCGTCCCGACGCGCCGTTCAGGAGCGGCGAGGTCAGCCGTCAGGCGGGTACGTCCCGGCTGTGCTTCGCGGGCGAGGAGGCGCTGTACGATCATCTGCGCGTTCATCCCGGCGCGGTCACGCCGCTGGGGCTGCTCTTTGACGGGGACGACAGCGTGACGCTGCTCATGGACAGCGCGCTGCGCGGCGAGGAACGGCTGATCTTTCACCCGTGCGCGAACACCGCCTCTGTGGCGATGAACACGCGCGATTTTCTGGAGGTATTTCTGCCGGCCGTTCACAAAACGCCGGTCTTTATCGAGGTGGACGCATGAAAATTGGCATCTGTACGACTGACTTTTCGCGCAGGCCGCTGGACGGCCTGTTTGCGGCGATCGAGGCCATGGGCTTTGACGCGACGCAATTCGCGTTCGATTCGATCGAGGAGAGCGGCTTTCGCGCCGACAATCACATCGAAATTCCCGCGCAGATCGACGAAGCGCTGCCCGAAAAAATCGCCGAGTGCGCCGCGCGTCATCATCTGCAGCTGACCGCGGTCAACGGCACGTTCAACATGGCGCATCCCGACAGGGCGGTGCGCGAGGAGGGCGTGAGGCGCTTTGACGGCTTTGCCCGCGCCGTCCGGGCGATGGGCTGCGGCATGATTACGCTGTGCAGCGGCACGAGAAGCCGCCTATCTCTCTGGACGGGCGATGCGGCCAACGGCACGCAGGAGGCCTGGCGCGACATGGCCGAGTGCATGAGGGCGGTGTGCGCCGCCGCGGAGAAGTACGATCTCACGCTGGCCATCGAGACGGAAGCGGGCAACATCATCAGCACGCCGGAGAGAGCCGCGCGCGTCATGCGGGAGGTCGGTTCCGAGCGGCTCAAAATGATCATGGACTGCGCCAATCTGTTCCATGCCGGCGAGGCGAGGCGCGAAAACGCGCGCGCGGTCATCGGCCACGCATTCGACGTGTTCGGGCGGGACGTTGTGCTGGCGCACGGCAAGGACATCGCCGAATCGGACGGCATACGCTTCTGCGCCGCCGGCGAGGGCATCGTCGATTTTCCGTATTTCATAAAGCGGCTGCGGGGCGTGGGCTATCGGGGCGTCATGATGCTGCACGGCATCGACCGCGAGGACAAAATGCCCGCCTGCCGCGCGCTGGTCGAGTCGTTTATGTGAATTCCCGGAGGAAGCGTCCTCCACGGATATAAAACGAAAGGGGTTATCTGGTATGCTGAAGGGTATTTCTCCGATTATTTCTCCCGACCTGCTGAAGATTCTTATGGAAATGGGTCATGGCGACGAGCTGGTCATCGGCGACGGCAACTTCCCCGGCGCGAGCCTGGCGCGCAATCTGATCCGCCTGGACGGCCACACCGTGCCCGAGGTGCTCGAGGCCATACTGCGCCTGTATCCGCTCGATCCCTACGTCAAGGCCCCCGTCGCGCTGATGGAGGTCGTGCCCGGCGACACCGTCGAGACGCCCATCTGGGACGTGTATCAGGATTTGTGCGACAAGAGCGAGGGAAAGAAAGTCGAGATCGAGCACGTCGAGCGCTTCGCGTTCTATGAGCGCGCTAGGAAGGCCTACTGCGTCATAATGACCGGCGAGACGGCGCTCTATGCCAACATCATCCTGAAGAAAGGCGTTGTGACCGAATGAAAATCACATTTCTGGGCACCAGCCACGGCGTGCCCGCCGCCGACCGCTACTGCTCCTGCACCATGCTCGAGGTGAACGGCGCGCATTACTTCATTGACGCGGGCGCGCCGCTGATCGATCTGCTGCTGCGCCGCCATGTCGACCTTGACAGCGTTAAGGCGATATTCACCACGCACTTCCACAGCGACCATGTGGACGGGCTGATCTCCTTCGCGGGGCTGTGCTCCTGGTATTTCAAGACCACCTCGCCGCGCATCTATGTGACCGAGCAGAAGGGCATCGATGTGATGAAGGCGCTGCTCGAGGCGGCCATCGGCAGCTTCGACGGCGAGCGCGTGCGCTTTGAAATGATGACGCCGGACGCCGTCTACGAGGACGAGAATATCCGCGTCACCCCCTTCCCGACGCAGCATCTGGCCGGCGCGGGCCGCCCCGCCTATTCCTATCTGGTCGAGGCCGAGGGCAAGAAGGTGTTCTTCTCCGGCGATCTGTCCGGGCATCTGGAGAAGAAGGATTTCCCTGCCTATGTGCTGAATAACGAGGTCGACCTGATGGTCTGCGAAATGGCGCATTTCACCGTGGACGAGGTCATGCCCTATCTGGAAAAATGCCGGGCGAATCAGGTGCTGTTCAACCATGTGTTCCCGCTTGACAAGCTCGCTCAGATAGACGCGCTGGACGGCCGCTTCGGCTATCCCATACACACAGTCAACGACAACGACGAAATCGAGCTGTAACAGACGTCAAACGCGCATGACCGGCGACAATGCCCGTCATGCGCGTTTTGTCATGCGCCTTTTCATTCATTGCGGAAAGCTGAGGGTCATCGCGGAGATCCGGCGCATTTTATGGCCTTGCCACGCGAAGGCTGCAAAGAGTCAAAGCCGAGGGATGAGTCGAAGCGGCGAAAGGCTGTTTCCTTCGCTGGGCATCCCTTCGCGGCGCGGCTCTGCCGGGCGGTAAGCGGAACTGTACATTGATCTCTCGGCCGTTTTTCAGAGCGCGTCAGTCGTAGAAATTGCGGCTGAGCACCTCCTGCTGCCATTCGGGCGAAAGGCTGGTGAAGCGCGCCGAGAAGCCGCAGACGCGCACGATGAGGTTCGGGTGGTTTTCGGGATGCGCCTGCGCGTCGAGCAGCTGCTCGCGCGTGGTGCAGTTGAGCTGGAGCGCGCCCATCGCCGTGTGCGCCATGGCGCGCAGAAACGCCTCGCACAGCTCCAGCGTCATGCGCGTGGAGGGCAGTATGATGTTCACGACGGTGTTTCCGGCCATCATCGTGCCGTCCAGACGGCGAAGGCTCGCGGCGACGTCGGTCACGCTGTCGATTCTGTGCAGCCGCGACGGGGTCAGTCCCTGAGAGAAATAATCGCCGCTTCGCCGACCGTCCGGCGTGGCCAGCGTCTTTTCACCCCAGAAGCGGATCTCGGTGTAGGTCAGATGTCCCAGCATCACCACGCCGCCCGGCCAGAGGGTTTTGAGCGCGCGCGTCTCCTTATAGAGATCGGCGTTGAAGCGGGCGGCCAGCGCGCCGGATTCCTCGCCGCCGTCGCCCCAGCAGGTGCAGCGCAGCGCCTCCCTGCGCACATCCTCGCGGCCTTCCCAATTACTGCGCACGGCGTCGAGCAGCTCGCAGAGCGGCAGAGTCTGCCGGTCAAAGCAGAGCGTTTTGATCGCCATGAGCGAATCGACGATGTTGGGAAGCCCCACGCAGGTGTACTGCTCATTGTGGTATTTGCAGCCGCCCTCGGTCAGGTCGCGGCCGCTCTGCAGGCAGCCCTCGAGGCTTGAAGAGGTCAGCGGCAGCGGATCGACGTCGCGCCAGATGCTCTTGCCCGCGTGCGTCATGCGATTGCGCTCGCGCAGCAGAACGCGCATATTGTCCATCGTGATCTGATAGACCTCTTCAAAGCTCCTCGCGCCGTCCAGCGGCCTGAAGGACAGCCGGCACTCGTCCATTTTGTTGCGCCGGTTGTGAACGGAAAATTCAAACGCCTTGAGCAGATTGACATAGTTGCCGTGGTCGCTCTTCTCGTTGCCGTTGCCCGACGTGCCCCAGCAGCCGGTGACCAGATAATCGCGCGCGTCCTCCAGAGAAAAGCCGGCGCGGATCAGCGCGGGGATCATCACGTCGTCGTTTTCGTACAGTACGGACGACGTGCCGGCGATCACGTCCCGATCGGCCGCGTCCAGATAGGCCTTGGGCGAGGACGCGCCGAAGCGCACCTTGATCTTCGGAAAGATGATCTTTTCCTCCCGCGTGGCGCGCAGAAACATTTCGGTCAGATCGTTCCAGACCGGATGGCCGTATCGGTCGCAGCCGCCCAGCACATAGGTGTTTTCCAGCTCGTGATCGGCATAGCCCGTCATCTTCATGTCGTGATCGTAGTGGCAGTCCCATGTGAGCAGGAATGCCTTGATCAGCGCATAGGCCTCGTCCTTCGTCAGCCGTCCCTCGGCCAGATCGCGCGCATAAAACGGCCAGAGCGCCGCGTCCGGCCGGCCGAAGCTGTTGTAGCCCACGCCCTCGAGCGCGCCGGGCACAGTGCGCATGAAGGCCAGCGTGTTGAGCGCCTCGTAAAACGTGCGCGGCGCGTTCCAGGGCGTATAAGCGGCCGATTCGGCGATGCGCTCAAGGCGCGCGCGCTCCTCTGCGTCCGATGTATTTTTCAGCGCCTCTTTGGCGGCGTGGGCAAATTTTTCGGCAATCGCCTTCAGGCTCAGCAGTCCGCGCACGGCGGCGCGCAGAAAATCGCGCTCCGCTTCGGGGCGGGGCGTCTCCAGCTGGGCGAGGGCCGCGTCGCAGAGGCTCTTCAATCCGCCGTCAAAAATCGGATTGCAGTTGTAATAAAAGTGCTGGCGCGTGTCGGCATAGGGGCCGCAGATGAGATAGAGCAGGTTTTCGCCCTGCTTTCTGCGCGCGCGCGCCAAATCGGGATCCTGATCCCAAAACAGATGCGAAAAGCGCGCGTAATTCCAGCCGCCCGCATGGAGCGTGCCGTGAAAATCGCCCGCGCCGTCGCAGAGATGTTGCATTGTGCCCAATTCATGGTAAAATGGAGACTGATGAAAGAGTATGGGCGCGCAGCTCTCCGCGATGGCCTCATACTGCATGGCCTTGCGCTGACAGGCGGTCATCGTCGGCTGCCAGCGCTGATCGAGCAGCGGGAAAACGCGGTCGCGGAAGGCCGCGGCCATATCGTCTATGCGGTTCCAGTAAAAATCGGTCAGCTCCGCGCGCAGAGCGGCTGTGTTCATGGCGTTCATCTCCTCAAATGAAAGGCTGTGCCTTCATTGTAAGGGAAAGCGCGCGAAAAGTAAATCACACAATCGCGACGATGGCACAATACGGACGGAGGGACGTTTCCGTGATTCATCTGACGCGCATCAACAGGGTGTATCGCTTCTCGATTTACGAGCGCACATGGGCGCGCAGCGCCGGCGCGGCCGATCACTGCCTCGCCTACAAGCTCTACGGCCGCACGGTGCATATACACGACGGACGGGAATACGTCCACGATCAGGACAGCGTGATGATCGTCGGAAAGGACGATCTCTATCGCGTCACGGCGCACGACCCGGAAAGCGCGGGCGCGCGCGGCGGCTGCATCGCGGTGCATTTTGAGACCGCCGAGCCGTTCGATCTTCCCATGGCGTGCATAGACGTATCCTCCGATCCGCGCGTGAGAAGCGGCTTTTTCCGCCTGCTCGATGCGTGGAAGCGCCTGCAGGGGGGCGGCGGCGCGGCCGACGAATGCGCCTGCGCGGCGCTCTTTTACGACATACTCGCCCGAACGCTGGCCATCGGCGAGGACGGCGCGGCGGAAACGGCGCAAAACATCGCCGCCGCCCGCGCGTACATGGAGCGCAATTACGCCGACTCGGCGCTCTCCATGGAGGAGCTGGCCGGCATGGCGCGTTTGAGCGCGAGGCGCTTCGGCGAGCAGTTTCAGCGCCGCTATCACATAACGCCCGGACGCTTCCTCACGGCGCTGCGCATAAAGGCGGCCGAAAAGCTGCTCGAAAACGGCGATCTGCGCGTCTCGGAGGTGGCCGCGCTGTGCGGCTATGCCAGCGCAGGCTATTTTATACGGGCGTTTCGCCGCGAGACGGGCATTACCCCCGAAGGCTTCCGCGCCGAGCGCCTGAAGAAGTGAGCGCTATTTTTGCGCGCATAGGCCGGCGGGGGATTGACAGACGGGGCACAGTTCCCTATAATGCCATTGAAGGGAGCGAAGAAAACCATGCGGAAGATGCTTACGCTGTTTCTGACATTTCTGAAGATCGGCGCGTTTACGTTCGGCGGCGGCTACGCCATGATCGCGCTGCTGGAGAACGAGTTTATTGAAAAGAAGGGCTGGCTCGACCGGGACGAGTTTCTCGACATGGCGGCCATTGCCGAATCGACGCCCGGGCCGGTGGCCGTCAACAGCGCGACCTATATCGGCTATAAGATCGGCGGCGCGGCCGGCGCGGCGCTCGCCACGCTGGCGGTGTGCCTGCCGTCGTTCGTCGTCATCTATATCATATCGCTGTTCTTCGATCAGTTTCTGAGCCTGAAATATGTGGCGTGCGCCTTTCGCGGCATACAGGCCTGCGTCGTCTATCTGATCTTTTCGGCAGGGCTGCGCATGATCAAGGGGCTTGACAAGAGCGTTATGAACAGGCTGGTCGTTGCGCTGGTCATGGCGGCGATGCTGCTCTCATCGGCGCTGGCCGCGTCGCTTTCGTCGATATTCTACATACTCATCTGCGGCCTGGCCGGCCTGACCGTCTGGGGGATTCGGCGCGGAAGGGGGCGGGCGAAGTGATTTATATCCGGCTGTTTCTAAACTTTCTGATGATCGGCGCGGTGTCGTTCGGCGGAGGATACGGCATGGTGTCGCTGGTTCGGGAGACTGTGCTGTCCAACGGCTGGCTGACGGAGACGGAATTTCTGAACTTCATCGCCGTGTCGGAGTCGACGCCCGGGCCGCTGGCCGTCAATATGGCCACGTTCATCGGCTCCTCGCAGGCGGGCCTGATGGGCGCGCTGGTCTCGACGCTGGGCGTGGTGCTGCCCTCGTTCGTCATCATACTGCTGATTGCGGCGCTGCTTCAGAATCTGCTGAAATACGCGGGCGTAAACGCGTTTCTGAGCGGCGTGCGGCCCTGCGTCGTGGCGATGATACTCGCGACGGCGCTCATCATGGGGCTGAACGCGTTTTTCGGCTTCACGACAATCGGCGGCGGCTTTTCGATCGACGTTCGCGCGCTGATTGTGTTCCTGCTTCTCTGGGGCGTACATTTTCTGTGGCGCAGAATGCGCGGGAAGAATCCGTCGCCCATCGGCATGATCGCGCTCTCGGCGGCGCTGGGCGTATTGCTGTGGGGCTTCTGACGCGCTTAATTTGAGGGGTATTATTTAGCGCGCAGCATGGAAAAGGAGAAGCGCCGTCCCGCGCCGAATCATTCCAGCAGCGCAATCAAATGATAAAGGAGCGTTTTTTAATGAACCGCAAGACACGGCCTCTGTTTGTATTCGCCGGCCAATCCAACATGGAGGGCGCGGCCGCCTTCCCGCCGACCGAGCAGATCCGCTTTTCCGATTCCTATGAATACCTGCACAAGCCGCGCCGCTTTGGCGAGGATCGGGGCATTTTCAAGAGGACGGCGTTTCCGGCGGGCGAATTTTCCTATGAAAATCTTGCCGAGGCCTATCCTTCTCTGAGCGATTTCCGCTCGATCAGTTCGCTGGACACATTTTTTGAGCACACGTTTTTCGTGCCTGCGCTGAGCAATCTCAAGAGCGAGGCGGACAAGTCGGTCTATCCGTTCGAAGGCTACAGCGAGGCGAATTTTGTGCCCAGCCCCTGCCTGCCGCCCTATCTGGCGCGGGACTGGGAGGCGCGCGGCCACGTCTGCGCCTATGCGCACATCGCCAAGGGCGCGGTGAGCATCGAGCACTACATGGATCCGGACACGCTCGCGCGCTTCGACCGGGAACGCGCGTCTTTGCCGGGCGCGCACGACGCGATGTATCGTCCGGCCATGACCGGCGCGGCGGGCGCTTATTTTAACGAAAAGGTTCGCGACTTCTTCGCCGACAGCGAGGCGCGCTTCCCGAACGACGATCTGTCCGTGCGCGCGCTGTTCTGGCTTCAGGGCGAGAGCGACCCGAACTGGACGCAGGCGGAATATCTGCTGGCGATGAATCTGTTCTGGGAGCAGGCGCGCTCTCTGGGCTTTACGCACTTTTTCTGCATTCGCGTGGGGCATTGGGGCGAGGATTCGATCGCGAATGTCCTCATGGCGCAGGAGCAGTTCTGCCGCGAGGCGGAGCGCGCCTATATGCTCACGCGCGTCGCCTCCTTTATGACCCGGCCGGGCCATGATGAAAGCGGCTGGTTCATCAAGGCGCCCGGTCCTGAGCTGGACGCCTGCCGCGACAGCTTTTACGGCTACCAGAACGACCACTACAATCAGAAGGGCTTCGAGCTGATGGCCGCGCGCTGCGTGGCCAATCTGGAAAGAATCCTGTTTGAAAATCTGCCGCCGGTTCTGGAAGAAGAGCTGATTCGTCCCCTGTGCTGATTTCTCGAAGCGAAACGTCCTGCCTTGCGGCGGGGCGTTTTTTGTGTGTCACAATGCGCCTTCGGACAAGCGTCTCTGAATCGCCCTTGGCGCTTCTTCGCGGAATCTCGGGAGGAAGTGCCAGTCCATAGCGGCAACAGATGATATGGCGTCGCCGTGAGAGAATGGGCAAAGAAGGAAGAAGCGTGTTTGGCAGTGCAATTTTGCTTTCCCCAGCTCTCCGGAAAGAGCCCCTTTGGCGGGCACGAAAGTCGTCCCGGCAACGCAGCCCTCATGGGAGTGGTTCTCTTCGGGAAATGCGACGGCTGAATTTTGGAATTTGAGCGCCGTGAAAAATTCCGCGGGGGAGGCATGGCCTGCTGTTTTCATGATCGTTTCGTTTTGATAACGATATATTGACGCGCACTTTTCGACGTGTTATAATTAAAATATCAGTTCGGTTTAAGAACGCGCCTGATCGGGCGTTCGTACGGAAGAGGGGAGATCTGCTTATGTATATCGCGCACATTCGCGCCTCCGACGGCGGTATTCAGCCGCTTTCATCTCACTGCCGGAATGTGGCGGCGCTCTGCTCAAAGGGCGCGGAAATCGTTGGCCTTGCGAAAATGGCGGAGCTCATCGGCCTGATGCACGACATGGGCAAGGCCACGGACAAGTTTGAGGACTATCTGCGCGCGGCGCTCGCCGGCAATGCGCCGAAGTCCCCACATCATCACGCGCCGGCGGGGGCGATCTATGCGTATCGCCGCTGGTTTATGCGCGAAAACGCACCGTCCTGCGAGCGCGCGGCGGCGCAGATCGTCATGCTGTGCATACTGGGGCATCACGCGGGGCTGACGGACTGCCTTGATGTGAAAGGCCAGTCGAAGCTTCTTGAAAAGATGAAAGAAGCGGCTTCCGTCCATGCCGACGAGGCGATCGCATGGTTTTTGCAGAATATCGCGGATGAAGCCGAACTGGACGCGCTGTATGAGAGCGCCTGCCGCGAGCTGAATGCGCTCTTTCCCGATCTGGACAGGCCGTCGGCCGATACGGCGGTCGCGCTGGGGCTGATCAGCCGCGTCATGCTGAGCGCGCTGGTGGACGCGGATCGCTGGGATTCCGCCTGCTTTGAATACAATGAAAATCCGTTTGAAGCCGCGGCCTCTCCCGACTGGAACGCGCTGCTCAATACATTCGAGCGCTTCCGCCAGACGCATTTGAGCGGCGAGGGCGATATCAACCGCATACGCGCCGACATTTCCGATCTGTGCTGGGAAAAGGCCGCATCTGATACGGGCGTCGTCACGCTGTCCGTGCCGACGGGCGGCGGCAAGACGTTTTCCAGCCTGCGCTATGCACTCAGACACGCCGCCCTCAACGGGCAGAGGCGCATATTCTACATCATTCCCTACAACACCATACTCGATCAGAACGCCCGCGACATCCGCGAGGCGCTGGCGGACTATCCCTCCATACTGGAGCACCATTCCAATGTCGTTATCGAATCGGAGGACGAGCGGCGCGCCGACCGGTCTGCCGGGCGTCATTCCAACGCCGAGTCGGAGGACGAGCAGGCCGACTACAAGCGCCTGACCGAGCGCTGGGACAGCGACATCATACTCACCAGTCTGGTGCAGTTCCTCAACGCCTGCTATGCCGCGCCCAACTCGGCGGCGCGCCGCTTCCATGCGCTGACCAACGCCGTGCTGATATTTGATGAAATCCAGTCTCTGCCCAAGGCCTGCAAGGTGCTCTTTGAGCGCGCGATACGGTTTTTGACGCAGTATTGCCGCAGCACAGTTGTGCTCTGCACGGCCACGCAGCCGCGTCTTTCGCTCACGCCCGCGCCGGTCGAGCTGATGCCCCATGTCGACGCGCTCTATGAGCGGCTGAAGCGCGTTCGCTATATTCCGCAGCTCGACGCGGATCGAACCTGTGCGTCGGCCGGCGCGGAGATTGCGCGTATGCTCGAGGAAAAATCCGTGCTGGCCATACTCAACACGAAGGCCGCCGCCTGGAACGTCTATGACGCGGCGACGCAGGCGCTCCGCGAGCGCGGCCATGCCCTCGCGGCGTTTGATCCGCGCCTGCCGGAGGAGGCGCTTGTGGACGCCGCCAGGGCCTCATCGCCGGACGAAACGCTCTGCGTCCACATGAGCACGCTGCTCTGCCCGGCGCACAGGAAGAAGCTCATCGCGTGGATCAAGGCGTGGCTGAGGGCGGGCAGGCGCGTGCTGTGCGTCTCCACCGCGCTGATCGAGGCCGGCATCAACGTGAGTTTTCCCGTGGTCATACGCGATCTGGCGGGACTGCCGAGCGTCGTTCAGGCCGCAGGCCGCGCAAATCGCAATATGGAATATGGCCGCGGCGACGTGCTGATCTGGAACTTCCCGGAGGAAACGCGGGCGCTGGCGCATCTGGAGGACGTTCAGCACGGCGCGGACATCACACGTACTTTTCTGAATAGTGCGTCAATCGACAACGACGAGCTGGATTCTCCGAAAATGATCGAGAACTATTTCAATCAGGAAGCGCGGTACATCGAAGAGAAGCAGAAATTCCCCGTCGAAGTTCGAGAGGACGGCCTGAGAAAGTCGTGTTATCTGACAGAATTGCTCGGGAAAAACACTCAAATTGTTTCGGGAATTGGTAAGTATAAATCGCTGAAGCCGCTGGTTCTGCACCAGAGCTTCCGCACAGCCGGCAAGTATTTTTACGTCATCCCGGACGACACGAAATCCGTCCTCGTGCCGTGGGGCGGCGGCGCGGAGCTCATCGCCGCGCTGAACGGCGAACACGATATGCGCGAGGAGATCCGGCTTTTGCGGCGGGCGCAGGCCTACAGCGTGAACGTCTATGACAATATGTACAGGCGGCTGAAAAACGCGGGGGCGATCAGCCTGATAGGAAACAGCGGCGTTTGCGCGCTGGCCGAGGGGTTTTACAGCGATGCGGGCGGCGTGTCGGTGGAGCAGGAGGAATTGGAGTTATTGATGTGCTGATCAATCCAGGAACACATTTTACTCTGAATTATGCTCCCGTACCGCGACCGCTTACCCAACCTGCGCGCACAAATTTATTTTTCTCCAGATTATGAGTTGACAAATTGCGGCAACTATGGTATAGTAGTGACGTAGCAGACGGAGGGCAGCGTCGGAAAAGGGGCGCCATCTGTTCGATGACGCCCCATCCTCCCGGGTTGTTCTTTTTCTCCACATTATTTTTCAATCCACGCCCATGCGCTTATATTTCAAAGGAGGTGCTGCTCAGATTATCATTCAAGTTTCCGCAGGCTGTCGAAAGCCTGCTTGCAGATCCTTTGAAGCGCGCGCCGGAGCGACGGAGATATTATACACAATTCCTCGCCGCCCGGCAAGGGTCAGCGCTCATTTTTCCACAATTCTAAACGTGCAGGAAGGTGATTTCTGTTGGAGGAAGCCAAGAAACGAAATACCATCGAATACCGCGTCTTTGGCCGGTACGCGCTCTTTTCCGATCCCGTGTTCCGCATGGGCGGCGAAAAGGCCAGTCTGCTCGTGCCCACCTATCAGGCGCTTAAGGGGGTGACTGAAAGTCTCTACTGGAAGCCGTCGATCATCTGGGTTATTGACGCGGTGCGCGTGCTGAGTCCGATACAGACGGAAAACAAGAGCATCCGCCCAATCAGCTATGACGGCCAGCCCAACACGCTTTCCGTCTACACTTACCTCAAGAACCCTGTCTATCAGGTGCGGGCGCACTTCATCGCCAATCCCCATCGCACCGAGCCTGACCTGATCGCCGACGGCCAGAACGAGAACAAGCATTACTTTATGGCGCGCCGGATGGTCGAAAAAGGCGGGCGGCGGGACGTGTTTCTGGGCACACGCGAATGTCAGGCCTATGTCGAGCCGTGCGTCTACGGAGAGGGCGCGGGCTATTACGACGATCGCGGCGAGATCGACCTCGGCGTGATGTTCCACAGCTTTGCCTATCCCGACGAGACCGGAAAAGAGGAGCTGGGGCTCTGGTTCTGGCGCGCGAAGATGGCAGGCGGCGAGATTCGCTTTACCCCTCCCGAGGACTGCGATCCGGCGATGTACCGCGTTGTCAGGCCAATGAAGCCCAAGAAGTTCGGCGGGAAATACGGCAACTTCTCCGGCGTTCAGAGCGCGCTTGCGGAAGAAGGTGAATGTGAATGAGCTTCATGAAAAAGCTGTGCGACGTATATGATGCAGTTATCGGCACAGACGGCGCGAAGGGTGGCGGCGCGCTGCTGCCCGTCGGCTTTGTCCAGAAGAATATCAAGTACAACATCATTCTATCGCCTGCCGGCGAATTCGTCACCGCTCAGATCCTTCCCGACGACGAGCAGGCCTGTGCGGTTCCCTCTTCGCCTCAGGCCGAGGCGCGAACCAGCTCAAAATGTGCGCCTTTCCCGCTGGCCGAGCAGCTGAAATACCTGATTGCAGGCAATGACAGCAAGTATTTTGACAGCTATGTCGCGCAGCTGGAAGCGTGGTGCGCCGCAGAGCACGCGCCGGACTGCCTGCGCGTTCTGCTCAACTATCTGAAAAAGAAAACGCTTTATGCCGATCTGGCTGCCGTTTCCGGTCTTAAGCTCAAATACTATAAGGACGAAAACGACGCAAAGGGCGACGGTGCGGACGCGAAGAGCTTCGCCTGCTTCAGCGTCGAGTACCCGGATTCCGAAAACCGGCTCTGGATGCGGGCGGATGTGCGCGGCAGCTGGGAAAAGCAGCTTGCGTCCATGACTGGAGAGCGGGCGGAGCTGTGCTATGTGACAGGGTTTCAGCTGCCCGCCATGGAAAACCATCCCAAGGTTCAGGGCAACGCCAAGCTGATTTCTGCAAAGGACGTTGGCTTTCCCTTCCAGTTCAGGGGGCGCTTTGTCGATGATCGAAGCGCCGCGACGGTCAGCGGTCTGGCCTCGTCCGAGGCGCACAGCGCGCTCAGATGGCTGATGGAGCGTCAGGGCTTTCAGAAATACGGCATGAATTTTGTCGGCTGGTATACGGGTGAACCCGCGCTCGATCTCGGCGACGATGAGGACGGCGAAAGGCCCGTGCCCGACACGTTTGAATCCTATATCAACGCGCTGTTCAGGGCCGTTCAGGGCTACGAGAAGGACTGGAAGGCTGAGAGCGACCTCGACGACCTGACGGACGAAGCCAGAGCTGCGCTGGATGAGGTCGTGATACTGGGCCTTCAGGCTGCGACGGACGGGCGCATGTCCGTCGTCTATGAACAGGAAATCCCCGGCAATGTTTTCATCGATCACGTCGACCGCTGGCGCGCAGCCTGCCGCTGGCAGATGCCGCATCAGGAGGGGCTGGACGACGATCGTCCCCCGACGTGGCGGGAGATCTGCGAGGCCGTCATGGGTGTGGACGCCGTCAATACCGCCCGGGGCGATTTCAAGGCCGATAAGGCCGCGACGAAGCTCATGCGCGATCTCCAGCTGAGGCTTTTGCACTGCGTCGTCGGGGCGGAGGCGCTCCCGCGCAACATGGTGGAGGCCGCCTTTCATCGCGCTGTTCAGCCGCTGACGTTTACGGATTCCAAGGGGCGCTGGAACGGCTGGAGCTGGAGTAAGTGCATCGCCGTGGCCTGCGCCATGATCCGCGAATATGAAATCGACGGGCGAGGTTCGACCGCGCCGCAGCCTGTGCTCGACGTTTCCTGCACGGAGCGCGATTATCTCTACGGCCGGCTGCTGGCCGTCGCGCACAAGCTCGAGCAGGACGCGTCCGGCGACGGCAAGACCAACGCTGTCCGCATGATGGCGCGCTTTGTGCAGCAGCCCGGCGTTGTCTGGCCGCAGCTGTACATGAAGCTGATTCCATATTTCGGCGCGCTCGCAGGCAAAGCGGCCGAGGGCAAGGCGCGGTCGGCGCACAGCTATCAGTATCTGCTGGGGCAGATCGAAGGGCTGTTCCGCCCCGAGGATATTGACTCGACCGGGGCGCTCTCGCATTCCTTCCTGCTGGGCTTCAGCGCGCAGACGCGCGAGCTGTGGCTGGGGGCGGATCAGGAGCGCCAGCTTCAGCCGCCGCAGACCGGGCTTCAGCCGCCCGCATCCCGGGACGCGCTGTTCGGCTGCCTGCTGGCCGTCGCCGATTACTTTGAATGGTCGGCTGAAAGCGAGCAGACCGGCGCGGGGCGAATCAGTGGAAAAGACGGCCGCACGAACGCCATGCTTCTGACAGCCGCCTTCGAGCAGCGCCCCATGAGCGCGTGGGTCAAGATTCACGACAAGCTGATTGCCTATCTGGAAAAGGCCGGCGTAAAGACCGCCGGATATGCGCAGCGGCTGATCGAGAAAATCGAGCAGGGCTTTGCGCCCGACGAGCGCCTGTCCGACGCGCCGCTGGGACGCGGGTTTTTGCACGGCTATCTGACGATACTCTGCGCGCTGTCGACGCATGACGGACTGGATAAGGCCGCGTGGAAGCCGGAAGCCGCCGCCTATGCGCCGATCGAGAGCCGCGAGGCCGCGTTTGGCGCGCTGCTGGCGCTGGAAAACAGCGTGGAGCGCCGCATATTGGATCTGGACAAGCCCGACGAGGAGAACAGGCCGAGCAACGCTATGCGCTTTCTGACGCGCGCGGCGCAGCGCCCGGACGAGGTGCGGGCGTATCTCGCCGAGCGAATGCGCCCCTATGAGAAGAAGCTCTGGTATTCCGGACGGGTTCTCGAGCGCGAGCGCGAACTCAACCGGCTCATCGCTGAAAACCACTGGGACGGCGATAGACCCCTCGGCCCGCAGTATCTCTATTATTTCTATCTGTACAGCCAAATCAGTTTTTGA
This sequence comes from uncultured Clostridia bacterium, assembly GCA_934636425.1. Classification (GTDB taxonomy): domain Bacteria; phylum Bacillota; class Clostridia; order Christensenellales; family Aristaeellaceae; genus Firm-10. Next base: position 3,947 of record CAKUAV010000004.1, on the reverse strand, counting down.
CCCGATCAACAATAGAAAGGATGATTAAACCATGACCGCTCTGAAGAACAAAATCGACTTCGCTCTCGTTTTCACCGTCCGCAACGCCAACCCCAACGGCGACCCGCTCGACGGCAACCGCCCCCGCACGACCTATGAAGGTCTCGGCGAGATCTCGGACGTGTGCCTCAAGCGCAAGATCCGCAACCGCTGGATCGACGCGGGCTATCCCGTGTTCGTGCAGTCCGACGACCGCCGCGCGCCGGGCGACAGCTACCGCTCCCTGAAGGACCGCGCGGACAACTGCCCCGCTCTGAAGGAATGCCTGGCCGCGATCAACGCGCAGAAGAAGGCGAAGGGAAAGGGCGACGCGCCGGCCGTCTCCCGCGAGGATTACGGCCGCATCGCCTGCGAGACATGGCTGGACGTGCGCGCCTTCGGTCAGGTGTTCGCCTTCAAATCCGGCAAGAAGGACGACGATGAGGGCGGCAGCGACGCTGTGTCCATCGGCATCCGCGGCCCGGTGACGATCCAGAGCGCGTTCACGCAGAAGAGCGTCAACATCGTCAGCACGCAGATCACCAAATCTGTCAATCTCGAAACCGGCGCGGATCCGGACAAAAAGGCGGCCGACACCATGGGCATGAAGCACCGCGTCGATTACGGCGTTTATACGACGTTCGGCTCGATCAACGTGCAGCCCGCAGACAAGACCGGATTCAGCCAGGAGGACGCCGAAAAGCTCAGGGAAGCGCTGGTCACGCTCTTCTGGAATGACTCCACATCTGCCCGTCCCGACGGCAGCATGGAGGTCGTCAAGCTCGTCTGGTGGGCGCACAACTGCCCCAGCGGCCAGTATTCCGCCGCAAAGGTGCATCGCTCGCTGCGCATCGGCAATATCGACGATCCGAACGTCCTGCCGACCGTCTCCGTGGATGAAGCCGCCATCCCCGGCCTCAAGTACACGCTGATCGATGGCGAATAATGATTCCGATTTCCTGATGATCTCAGGATTGGAGCATTTCGCGTTTTGCCGCCGGCGGTGGGCGCTGATCCACGTCGAGCAGCTCTGGCGCGAAAATGTGCTGACGCTCGAGGGCGCGTATATGCACGAGCGGGTTCACGACGCGGGGTTCACCGAGCTGCGCGGCAGCACGCTGCTCTCCCGCGCCATGCCCGTGCGCAGCGAAACCATGCGCGTCACCGGCGAATGCGACATGGTCGAGCTGCACAGCGATCCCGCCGGCGTGCCCATCCGCGGCCGGGACGGCCTCTGGCGGCTCTATCCCGTGGAATACAAACGGGGGAGGCCGAACGACCGCGGCGCGGAGCAGCTCCAGCTGTGCGCGCAGGCCATGTGACTGGAGGAGATGTTCGTCACGGACATCCCGGAGGGCGCGATCTATTACGGCGAGCTGCGCCATCGTCAGACGGTTGTCTTGACGCAGGAGATGCGCGGGCGGGTACGCGATTCCTTTGAGGAAATGCACCGGCTGTTTGAGCGCGGCTATACGCCGAAGGCCCGCATGACCAGCGCCTGCAAAAGCTGCTCGATGGCCGAGCTCTGCCAGCCCGCGCTGACAAAGGGGCTCTCCGCTTCCGAATATGTCTGCCGCGCATTGGAGGACGACGCATGAAGAAGCTGCAAAATACGCTGTATATCACCAACCACGACGCCTATCTGTCGCTCGACGGCGAGAATGTCGTCGTGCGCACGGAGGACGATCTGCTCGGGCGCGTTCCGCTCCACAATCTGGAAAACATCGTCAGCTTCGGCTATCGCGGCGCGAGTCCCGCGCTCATGAGCGCCTGCGCGGAGCATGGCATAGGCCTGTGCTTCCTGTCCCGTCACGGACGGTTTCTCAGCCGCATTTCCGGGCCGGTTCAGGGCAATGTGCTGCTGCGGACGACACAGTACCGCGTTGCGGACAATCCGGCGCAGAGCGTGCCCATCGCGCAGATGTTCCTGACCGGCAAGATCCACAACGGGCGCTGGCTGCTCGAGCACTTCCGGCGCGACTATCCCATGCGGATTGATGCAGACCGGCTCGGCGGCAGCATCGAGCAGATGAAGACCGCCCTGAGCATGATTCCTGAAGCCGCGTCGAACGATATGCTGATGGGGCTTGAAGGCAGCGCGGCCAAGGCGTATTTCTCAGCCTTTCCGCAGCTCATCCTGCGCAATGCCGCTGATTTTCCATTCGACGGACGAAATCGCCGCCCGCCGCTCGACCCGGTCAACGCGCTGCTCTCATTCACCTATGCGCTGCTGGGCAATGAAATCGCGGGCGCGCTGGAATCCGTCGGCCTTGATCCGGCGGTGGGGTTTCTGCACGCGCTTCGTCCCGGCCGGAAATCGCTGGCGCTCGATATGCTCGAGGAGCTGCGCGCGCCGCTGGCCGACCGATTTGTGCTTTCGCTCATCAATCTGGGCACGGTCACGCGCAAGGACTTTGAGCAGAAGGAAAACGGCGCGTTCTATCTGAAGGACGATGCGCGCCGCACGTTCCTCGCCGCGTGGCAGAAGCGCAAGCAGGACACGCTCACGCATCCCTACATGAAGGAAAAGATGGCATGGGGACTTGTTCCCTATGCGCAGGCCATGCTGCTGTCCCGGTATCTGCGCGGTGATCTTGACGCTTATCCGCCCTTTTTGTGGAAGTGAGGCTTGACAATGCTGGTTCTTGTGACATATGATATCAACATAGAGGACGCCGCGGGAAAGCGCCGACTGCGCCGCGTTGCAAAGCAGTGCGTCAACTATGGCGTTCGGGTGCAGAATTCGGTTTTTGAATGCCGCGTCGATGCGACGCAGTACGCTCAGCTCAAGCATCTGCTTCGGAGCGAAATCGACGAGAGCAGGGACAGCGTACGCTTTTACGCATTGGGCAATCACTATTCCGGCAAGGTCGAGCATTTCGGGGTCACGATGGGGCCTGATCTGGATGCGCCGCTGGTGTTCTGAATGCCGGTTGCGAACCGGAAGTGCACATCGTTTTCCCGTTGGGTTCGCACCCATATTAACGAAAAAACAGGGTGTCGGCGCAAGAGCCATTTCCTGTTTTTCTCTGGCATCTGCCTTCAAATAGGATGATTCGTACTGTTTGAATGTGGATTTGCAGATGATTTTCACAAATTGTCTGCTGTCGCTCCCCTCGCGGGGAGCGTGGATTGAAATATGCGATATCAAAGAGCCGTCTGGAGGACACCCGGAGTCGCTCCCCTCGCGGGGAGCGTGGATTGAAATCGCGTGGTGATCGACGCGCTGATGCACTACTCTATGTCGCTCCCCTCGCGGGGAGCGTGGATTGAAATATCATCGCAAGCCGCTGACTCCTGACAATATCAACGGTCGCTCCCCTCGCGGGGAGCGTGGATTGAAATTATTTCGATCCATGCCCGCATAAACTGCTGCCCCGTCGCTCCCCTCGCGGGGAGCGTGGATTGAAATCAGCAGGCGTTTCTGTCCGCGGCCGAGCAGCTGGGCGTCGCTCCCCTCGCGGGGAGCGTGGATTGAAATCCGGACGATCTTTTCGATGCGGCCCTACACGCGAAGTCGCTCCCCTCGCGGGGAGCGTGGATTGAAATCTTTACAACTATGAGCGGCCTGCCTTGCCTGATCCGTCGCTCCCCTCGCGGGGAGCGTGGATTGAAATCAGGCGCTGCAGGCGGTCTTCGCGGCTGCGGCAGGTCGCTCCCCTCGCGGGGAGCGTGGATTGAAATAAAAGCAAGCCGCAGCGATGATTAAAATGCCAGATGTCGCTCCCCTCGCGGGGAGCGTGGATTGAAATAGGTCGACATCGCTCAGGTCGGCACCGCTCAGGGTCGCTCCCCTCGCGGGGAGCGTGGATTGAAATCTGTTTCATTTTTTTCATTTCGCCCGCCGGAGTTGCGTCGCTCCCCTCGCGGGGAGCGTGGATTGAAATCGCCTTGTGCAAGTGCTACTGTCAAAGCATTGCTCGTCGCTC
>CAKUAV010000003.1 GCA_934636425.1 uncultured Clostridia bacterium | reverse complement strand
GCGCTCAATCGGGGAATTGGGCGCGGAAGGGACGGAACAGCCGCCGTGCGTGGAATTTTATGACGCGCTGTAAGTCCTTCGTGAATTATCCACGGCGCTCGAACGCCCCGAACCGCCGCGCCGCCATCGGATTTCGTACTGATTGCGGGCGCGTTTACGAATGTTCAGCGGCGCTCAATCGGGGAATTGGGCGCGGAAGGGACGGAACAGCCGCCGTGCGTGGAATTTTATGACGCGCTGTAAGTCCCTCGTGAATTATCCACGCGCTCGAACGCCCCGAACCGCCGCGCCGCCATAGGATTTACGAAAATCCGGCCGATTCGCGCTCATGAACCGGCCGGACGGAATCGCTATTCGGCCAGCGCCTCGTTGAGCAGGGCGGTCAGCCGCTTTTCATCCTTGATTTTTTCGCCCAGATACCAGCCGTCCTGTTCCTCGTCATAGAGCATCTCCAGCGCGGCCAGCACGTCCACACCCTTGTCGTCCAGCTGAATGTCCATCGACACGGGCGTTTCCAGATCGTACAGATCGACGGTGTATTCGCCGCCGCCCAGCGACTCGGCGTCCTCACAGGCCGTCAAAAAGGCCTCGAGCCGCGCGCGGTTCACATCGACACGCATGGCGCTTCCTCCTTATTTGTCCCAGGGATTGGGCGTAAAGCTGCCGCCGCGGCACCACTTCAAATAGTTTAGCGCGTGCATCTGGCCGGTCATCTCCCAGTCTTTGCTGAACAGCGGATCGTGATAGCCCTCGATGCTCACGCAGCCCTCATAGCCCGCCAGCTGCAGAATCTCGAATATCTTGCGCCAGTCGGTGTCGCCGAAGCCGGGGAAGCGGGATTCCACGAAGCTCTCGCCGCACATCAGGCCATTGCTGGCGATCAGGTCGCGCTTTATGGTCGCGTCCTTGCCGTGGATGTGGACGATCTTCTTCACATAGCGGCGCAGGCAGGCCACGGGATCGATCAGCTGATACATCTGATGCGCCGGCTCCCACTCCAGGCCGAGCGCGTCGCTGGGCACTTCGTTGAACATCATGTCCCACGCGCGGGGGCTGTAGCCGATGTTGCAGGTGCCCTTCTTCCAGGTGCCGCCCATCGGGCAGTTCTCGATGGCCAGCTTCACGCCCCTGTCCTCGGCGTGGCGCGCCAGCTCGCCGAATACTTCCTTAAAGCGCGGCATGGCGGCGTCCACCGATTCGCCCTCCAGCGCGCCGGCGAACGTGCTCACCGTCTTCGTGCCGAAGGCCTCGACCATGTCGATGCAGCCGTGCAGCAGCTTTTCGTGATCGGGATTTTGAAGCGCGTTGCAGTAAAAGCCCAGCGCGGACACTTCAATGCCCGTGCCGTCCAGCAGCGCGCGCACCCTGGGCGCCAAATCGCTCAGCTCAACGCCGCCGAAGCTCATGTGGAAGTTGACCGTGAAGCACTCAAAGCCCTTGTCGATCATGCCCGGAACCCAGTCCAGGAACGAATTGCCGGGAATGCAGGTGCCCACGCGAATCTGTTTGTTCATCATTGTCTATCCATCCTTTTTGCTTCTGATCGCTTGTTTGCCGCGCGTCTCTTCTGCACGGTTTCCTCATTATTATATCATGGTTCATGTTCGTTTTCCATCCCCGCGGCGCGCTTTATGAAAACTTTTTCGCATAAAAATCCGGCCGCCTCTTTTCGAAGCAGCCGGAATGAATTCGCCCATGATTATTCGCCGAGCGTGCCCTCGGCATAGCGCTTTTCGGCCTCCTGCATGATGGCCTCGGTCGCGCTCACGCCGCAGCGATCGGCGCCCGCCGCGCGCACGGCCAGTATCGCGTCCAGCGTGCGCATGCCGCCCGCCGCCTTGACCTTCACTCTGTCCGAAACGGCGGCGCGCATCAGCGCCACATCCTCGGGCGTCGCGCCGTGAGGGCCGTAGCCGGTCGAGGTCTTGACGAAATCTGCGCCGGCCTTCTCGCTCAGCCGGCAGGCGATCGTCTTTTCCTCGTCGGTGAGGTAGCAGGTCTCAATGATGACCTTGAGTATCGCGCCGCCCTTATGCGCCGCCTCGGCCACGGCGCGTATGTCCTGCTCGACGTAGTCGTAATCGCCGCCCTTCATGCGGCCGATGTTGATGACCATGTCCAGCTCCTTGCAGCCGTCGGCGACGGCCTGCTCGGCCTCGAACGCCTTGACGCTGGTCAGATGCGCGCCGTGCGGAAAGCCGATGACGGTGCAGGGCAGCACGCCGGAGCCCGACAGCAGCTCGCTCACCAGCTTCATGTCGCCGGGGCGGGCGCAGACGGCGGCGGTCTTATAGCGCAGGGCGATCTCGCAGCCCTTGCGGATGTCCGCTTCGGTCAGCCAGGGCTGCAGCGTGGAGTGATCGAGCATCTTGGCGATGATTTCAGGGGTCAGCATAATGTCATTCCTCCTGTTTTTATGATATTCTCTTAAAAACGGTTCATCGGCGACAGCTCGGAAGCGCGGTCAGTCCTTGCGGGCGTACTGATGGATGAGGTGCATCACATTGGCCACGCCGTCGGACGAGCTCTCGCGCTCCATGGCGTCGATCAGGCGGCCGCGGTCCTTGTAGGTGTCGACCACGGCGGTCAGCAGCGTGTCGGGCGTCATGTCCTCCTGCATGAGGACGTGCGCCAGTCCGCGCTGTTCAAAGGAGCGGGCGTTGAGTATCTGATCGCCGCGGCTGGCCTCTTTGGGATAGGGGATCAGCAGAGCGGGCTTTTTGAGCGCAAGAATTTCGCACAGCGTGTTGGAGCCGGCGCGGGAAATCAGCACGTCGGCGCAGGCGTAGGCGTGGCGCATGTCCTCGTCGAGATATTCGTACTGATGATAGCGCTTTACGCCCTCGCAGTCGGCGTCCAGATTGCCCTTGCCGCACAGATGGATGACCTCGAAGCACTCTGTGAGCTGATTGAGCGAGGCGCGCACGGCGCGGTTGATCGCCTGAGCGCCGCTGGAGCCGCCCACGACCATCAGCACGGGGCGGGAATCGGTCAGCGAGAAGAGACGCCGCCCGGTCTCGCGGTTGCCGGTGAACAGCTCGGCGCGCAGGGGCGTGCCGGTTACGCGGCCCTTCTTGCCCGCAGCGGCGGCCGCCTCGGGAAATGTGCAGCACAGCGCCCGGGCAAAGGGCACGGACAGGCGGTTGGCCAGGCCGGGGGTCATGTCCGATTCGTGAATCAGCACCGGCACGCCGGAGGCCGCCGCGCCGTACACCACGGGCACGGACACGAAGCCGCCCTTTGAAAAGACGATGTTGGGATGTATCTTTTTGACCAGCGCCGCCGACTGGAACGAGCCGGCGATTACGCGAAAGGGGTCTGTAAAATTCCGAACGTCGAAATAGCGGCGCAGCTTGCCGCTCTTTATGACATGGTAGGTTACGCCGTCGACCGCCTCGATCAGGCGGCGCTCAATGCCGTTTTCGGTTCCGATATAGTGGATTTCCCAGCCCTCGGCTTTAAGAGACGGGATCAGCGCCAGATTGGGCGTGACATGGCCGGCCGTACCGCCGCCGGTCAAAATGATTTTTTTCATGATTTCGTTTTCCCCCCGCAGATCAAAGCATCTGAGCTGTGCGCGGCAAAGCGCCGCGATTGGATGAGTGTTCATGCCGTCTTTTGCTTATTATATCATGTCATGCGCCCGCGGTGCTTTAGCTTGCTGTTAAGAAGGCACAAAAAAAGCGCCCGCGGTTTTCCACTTTTGAGAATTACGCCGCCGCGGCGCGTTTCATGCTGAAAAACACCTTCCGAAGCGATGTAAAACATTGGTTAAACGGCTTTTTTTGCAGGATTTTTCGTGTGAGCGTAGAAAAGATACTAGTAATATTGAAACTGCTATGAGAAGGCTTAGTTGTCTGATGGACCTGAAAATCGCTTCCCATGCGGGATTTTGCTTCGGCGTTCGCCGCGCCGTTGAGACGACGCAGGCGCTGCTTCGTTCCGGCGAGACCGTCTATACGCTGGGGCCGATTATTCATAATCCGCAGGTGGTCGCCTCCCTCGAGGCGGAGGGCGCGCGCGTCGCGTCGTCCCCCCTGGACGTGCCATTGGGCGCGACGGCGGTCATCCGCGCGCACGGCGTAGGCCGCGAAACAGTTGAAATATTAAACGGGCGGGGAGTTCACGTTGTGGACGCGGCCTGTCCGTTCGTCAAGCGGATTCACGAGCTGGCCGATCAGGCGGCGGCGTCCGGAAAGGACGTGCTGGTGATCGGCGACGGCGCTCATCCCGAGGTGCAGGGCATACTCGGCTGGGCGCGGGGGCGCGGCCGCGCAATCGGCAGCGAGGAGGACGTTGAGGCGCTTAAGCTGGATCGTCCCGCGCTGGTGGTGGCGCAGACCACGATACCGCAGTCGCTCTTTGAGAGGCTGTGCGCGCTGCTTCGGGAAAAGGGGCAGCCGCTCGATATCCGCAACACCATCTGCCGGGCCACGGCCATCCGCCAGGAGGAGGCGGCGCATATCGCCGCAGCCGTGGACGTCATGCTGGTGATCGGCGGAAAGAACAGCTCAAACACGCGCAAGCTGTATGAGCTCTGCCGCAGGCTCTGCCCGCGGACATACCTGGCGGAAACCGCCCGCGAGCTGGAGGACATTCCCCTGAGCGCGGCGGATCATATCGGTATTACAGCCGGCGCTTCCACGTCGGTTGGTACATTTAAGGAGGTTGTTGCACGAATGAGCGACATCAAGAATCAGGAACAGGCAGAACTTCAGGAAACCATGACCGACTCCGATTTCATGGCGGACGTCGAAAAGACGATGGTCCAGCTTCACCCGGGTCAGACCGTCACCGGCAAGGTCCTTCAGATCACCGATGACGAAGTGTGCGTGAACGTGGGCTACAAGTCTGATGGTCTGGTCAAGAAGTGCGACCTGTCCACCCCCGATGTCAAGGTCGGAGACGAAATCGAAGTCGAGGTCGTCAAGGTCAACGATGGCGATGGCAATGTGCTTCTGTCCCAGCGCAATATTGTCAACCGCAAGGTTTGGGATGCCATCGTCGCCGCTTACGACGCCGGCGAGATCGTCAAGGGCGTTGGCAAGGAATCTGTAAAGGGCGGTCTGATTGCCGATGTCATGGGCATTCGTGCGTTCATTCCCGCCTCGCTGCTGTCCCTGCGCTATGTCGAGAAGATCGATGAGTTCGTGGGTCAGGAGATGGATCTCAAGATCATCGAGATCGACAAGAGCAAGAAGCGCGTCGTCGCTTCCCGCAAGGCCGTGCTGCAGGCTGAGGAAGAGAAGAAGAAGGCCGAGGCCTGGGACAAGCTGGTTGAGGGCGAAGTCGTCAAGGGCGTCGTCCGCCGCCTGACCAACTTTGGCGCGTTCGTCGACATCGGCGGCGTGGACGGTCTGGTTCATGTGTCCGATCTGGCCTGGAAGCGCGTCGGCCATCCCTCCGAGGTCGTTTCCGTCGGTCAGGAAATCGACGTGAAGATCATCAAGCTGGACAAGGAGCGCGACCGCATCTCCCTGAGCCTGAAGGCCACACAGCCCAAGCTGTGGGACATCGCCGGCGAGAAGTACATTCCCGGCAGCATCGTGACCGGCAAGGTCGTGCGCATTGTGCCCTACGGCGCGTTCGTCGAGCTGGAGCCCGGCCTGGACGGCATGGTTCACATTTCCCAGTGCGCGCCCACCCGTATCGAGAAGGTTGAGGACGCCGTCAAGGTTGGCGACGAGATCCGCGTCAAGATCCTCAGCGTCGATACCGAGAACAAGCGCATCAGCCTGAGCATCCGCGAGGCGCTGGCCGACGACGCTCTGGAGAACGTCGAGGGCGACGAGTTCGCGATCCCCGAGGCCTGATCGAATAAATCCCTTCATCCGGTCGTCATTGCGGCGGCCGGATTTCTTATATTCATCTCTGAAGCGTTGAGGCAATCCTTTGATGGTTGAAGCGTTGAAGCCGCGCCTTGCTTCCCCGGCTTTCCATGAAGAGCCGATTTTTCGCTGCGAAAATCGTCCTACTCCACCGCACATGCCGCCGGGTACAATCGAAAGTTCGAGAGGGCGTGAGGCATCTCGAGTTCTCCGGCTTTTTTAGACGGTCTGCGCGCACGGCATCGTCAGGCGCTGAAAAAAACATTGCATCGCCGCTGAGCATGCCTGTTCCGCGCGGACGCCCTGTGAATGTTGTGGACAAATCGCAAGTTATCCACAGATTTGTTCCGCGAGCATGGAGAACTTTCTGAAATCTGCGCTTAAATTAAAGAAAATGCAATATAATGTCGTCTTTTGAGCGCGTCTCCGCTCTTCTGCGAAAACAAATCGCGACTTATCCACATTATCCACAGCCGGCTTGTGAATAACTGTGGATAAGTCGTGCAAAAAGATGGCTGAAATCGCGCTGAAAAGCCGCCTGTATGACAGAAAACGCCGCTTCCGCGGAGGAATTGCTCCGGTGGAAGCGGCGTTTTGCACAGGATTTTTGGAAAGCTGTGGATAACTCGAATCACTCGGCGATCAGCCCGAGCGACGGCACGGCGTTGAGCGTGAGATCGGCCACATGGCCGCGCATGAGCTGATAGAACGCCGCGCTGCCGATCATGGCGGCGTTGTCGGTGCAGAGTATGGCGGGCGGCATGAACACGGTCAGGCCGGCCTTTTCGCCGCGGCGCTGCATCTCGCGGCGCAGCAGGCGGTTGCTCGCCACGCCGCCGGCCAGCGCGACCTTTTTAAGCCCCGCGTCCCGGCAGGCGCGCACGGTCTTTTCGGCCAGCGAATCGACCACGGCGCGGCGGAAGGAGGCGGCAAAGTTGGCGGCGTTGATCTCCTCGCCCTGCTGGCGGAGCTTGTGCGCCTGATTGATGACGGCGGTCTTCAGCCCGCTGAACGAGAAATCATACGCGCCGTGGGTCACGACCTTGGGGAACACATAGGCGTGGTCGTCGCCGCCCTCGGCCAGCTTGTCCAGCAGCGGCCCGCCCGGATAGGGAATGTCCAGCACGCGCGCCACCTTGTCGAACGCCTCGCCGGCCGCGTCGTCGGTGGTGCCGCCCAGTATTGTGTATTCGCCGTAATCGTCCACGCGCACGATGTGGCTGTGCCCGCCCGAGGCCACCAGACACACGAACGGCGGCGTCAAATCGGGAGAAGCGATGTAGTTGGCGCTGACGTGTCCCTCGATGTGATTGACGGGAATCAGCGGCAGACGCCGCGCATACGCGAACGCCTTCGCCCAGGCCACGCCGGTCAGCAGCGCGCCCACCAGCCCCGGCCCGAACGTCACGGCCACCGCGTCGACGTCCTCCATGGCATAGCCGCCCTGTTCGAGCGTCTGATCCAGCAGCGGATCGAGCGCCTCGACGTGCATCCGCGAGGCGATTTCCGGCACAACGCCGCCATAGAGCGCGTGCATATCGATCTGTGAGGCGATGACGCTCGATTTCAGCGCGCGTCCGTCCTCGACGACGGCCATCGCCGTTTCGTCGCAGCTGGACTCCACAGCCAGTATGCGGGCGTGTCCGGCCCGCCTCAGCGCTTCGGCCTTTTCGCGGGCCAGTGTTTCATAGCTCATGTTATCCTCCCGTCCGGCGCGGCAAAACGCCGGAGCATTCTGTATGAAGGCCGTCGTCAGGCGGTCAAATGTGTTGGGACATACAATTCAATTTCAATCCACGCCCCCTGTGAAGAGCGTGACGAATCAGGCTGAGATGTACGTTAAAATTGACGCACATTTCAATTCACGCCCTCCGAGAAAGGTGCAACGAATCAGACTGAGATATACACTGAAATCAGCACGGATTTCAATCCGTACCCCTCACAAAGGGGCGCGATCTCCGATGCCGATGCGTAGATTGCAAAAATCGACATTTCAATCCACACCCCCCGTGAAGAGCGTAATGGATTGGGTTGGGCGTATGCCACGGTCAGCGCAATTTCAATCCACGACCCCCGTGAAGAGCGTAATGGATTGGGTTGGGCGTATGCCACGGTCAGCGCAATTTCAATCCACGCCCTTGCGAGAAGCGCGTGGATCATCTGCGTGATCATCTGATGCCCGTCGCGGTTATTTCAATCCACGCCCCCATGAAACGAGTAAAAAATCGGGCTGAACGCCGAGATCGACGCGAATTTCAATCCACGCTCCCCATGAAACGCATAATTATATATACAATACAGCCATGCTTTTCACAGAGCGGCGCGCCCGTCCGGCGTTCGGCAGATACGCTTCTCGCGTGAAATGATCGAGAGCATTTCAATCCACGCTCCCCATGAAGAAGACGACGATTCGGGCAGCGCGTATGCCGATGTCGGGCGAGATTTCAATCCACGCCTTCCGCGAAAATCACGTCATGGCCTATACAGCCGCATTGTTCGCAGCGCCGCGTTCATTCGGCAAATGCGATTTCAATCCACGCTCCCCATGCCGTTTCCATCGCATACGGCGTTCACCGCTTCACGCGCTGGATTTTCCCCAGCACAGCCAGCGCCGCCGCGGCCAGCGCGTAAAACAGCAGCGCATAGAGCGCCGCGCTGACCGCGCCCTGAAGCGCCATGCCCGCGAAGAATTCCTCGGGCAGCATTCGAATCATCGCGTCGGTCGCGGGATCGAGCAGCCATAAATCGTTGGAAAAGGCCAGATGGTGAAATCCTATAAACACGCGCGAAAAGCCGGCCAGCCTCACAGCCAGCGCGCCCGCGGCGGCGATGAGCGCGATCAGAGCCGCAGACAGCGCCGCGCTTGAACCGGCGCGTCCGCCCGTCAGAGCGGCGGCAATCAGCAAAAGCGCCGTCAGCGCGATCAGCGCGCGCCGGACGGCAAAGCCGATCTCGAACAGCCGGCGCACATCCCTCATATGCTTAAGCTCGCGCTCATTGAACGCGCAGTCGACCTCCTCGCCGCGGAGCGTCACGCGGCGATCGAGCGAATCGATCGCCCCGCGCAGATAATCGGCCAGATCCCGATCGATCAGCGCCTGCTCCTCGCGGGAAACGCCCGCGTCCTCGTAGACGTTCAGCTGATCCTGAAGGGCGACGTAGCGCGTCGGGTCGAGAAACACCCGCTCAAGGCCGGTCAGCGCGCCGATGAAAAATGCGTTCATCAGCGCCAGCGCGCCCAGCAGCGCGGACAATCGCCTCATGATACAGCCTCCCGTTTCGCGTCGAAAAGCCGCCCGTACTCCCGGCGGGCGAACGGACGGCGCAGGATTATGTTTCAAAAAATGCGGCTCGGAATCAGAGAGACTTCATGCGGCGCAGGCGCGTTTTCGGAAGGCCGGCCGCCGGATTCGATCAAAGCCGGCTTACAGGAAGCGCCCGCCCCTGAGACGCATTGAGACGGTCTCTGAAAGACGCGTCCCTGAGAGCGCCATCAGAGCTTCTGCAGATAGGCGGTCACGAAGCCCTCGAGATCGCCGTCCATCACGGCGGAAATGTCGCCGGTCTCATAGCCTGTGCGGTGATCCTTGACCATGGTGTAGGGCTGGAAGACGTAGGAGCGGATCTGACTGCCCCATTCGATCTTCTTCATTTCGCCCTTCACGTCGCTCATCTGCTCCTGCCGCTCTCTCTCATGCAGCTCGGCCAGCTTGGCGCGCAGCATCATCATACAGGTTTCGCGGTTCTGGATCTGGCTGCGCTCGTTCTGGCACTGCACGACGATGCCGGTGGGCAGGTGGGTCATGCGCACGGCCGAGTCGGTTCGGTTGACGTGCTGGCCGCCCTTGCCGGAGGCGCGGTAGGTGTCTATGCGCAGATCCTCGGTGCGGATCTCCATCGCGCCGTTGTCCTCGATGATGGGCGCGACGTCCAGCGAGGCGAACGACGTATGGCGGCGGGCGTTCGCGTCGAAGGGCGAAATGCGCACCAGCCGGTGAACGCCGCGCTCGGACTTCAGAAAGCCGTAGGCATACTCGCCCTTGACCTCGAATGTGACCGACTTGATGCCGGCCTCGTCGCCGTCGAGCAGATCCAGCTCGCGCACGGCAAAGCCCATGCGCTCGGCAAAGCGGGTGTACATCCGATAGAGCATCTGCGTCCAGTCCTGCGCCTCTGTGCCGCCCGCGCCGGCGTGCAGCGCGAGTATGCAGTCGTTGCTGTCGTATTCGTCGCGCAGAAGCGTCGTCAGTCTCAGCTGCTCCAGATCCGCCTTGATCGCCGCAAATTCCGCGGTGATTTCCGGCGCCATGCTCTCGTCGTCGGCTTCCTCGGCCAGCTCCATCATGGCTTCGATGTCGTCGGCGCGGCTGTTCAGCGATTTATAGTGCTGAAGGCGGGCTTCCACGCCGTGCGCCTTCTGGTTGATCTTCTGGGCGCGCTCCATGTCGTCCCAGAAGCCGTTCGAGGCCATGTCCTCCTGATATTCGATGAGCTGCTCCTTCAGATGCTCGATGTCCAGCGCCTGACCGAGCTCCTCGATCGAGGCGCGCACAGATGCGAGATCCTGCTTAAATTGTTCCATTTCCAGCATATATTCAAACACACCTTTCAAAACTGTCGATTTTCTTCATTGCCGTCGTGCGGATATGGCCGGAAACGGAAGGGCTAACGCCCCTTGCCGCAGCATTCCTTGTACTTCTTGCCGCTGCCGCAGGGGCAGGGATCGTTGCGGCCGACCTTGACGTCGGCGCGCGCGGGCTGCCTGGCGGCGGATGCGCTCTCGCCGCCGTGCGAGGCGACGAGCTTGCGCTCCTCCTCCTTGGGCGGCTGCGGCGGCTGTTTGACCAGCGTGGCGAAGCACAGGCGGCGCAGCGTGTCCTCCTGAATGAGATGCGTCATCTCCTCGAACATCGCATAGCCCTCGTGCTTGTATTCGACGATGGGGTCGCGCTGGCCGTAGGCGCGCAGGCCGATGCCCTCGCGCAGCTGATCCATCGCGTCGATGTGATCCATCCAGCGGCGATCGACTGCGCTGAGCAGCACGACGCGCTCAAACTCGCGCATATCGATGTCGACCTCGGCGATCATCTTCTCGCGCTCGGCGTAGAATTCGTCGGCGGCCTCTGTGATCATGCCCTCGAACGACTTGCGGTTGACGTCCTTGGCCGGGCCGTAGAGCGCCTCGACTGTGCCGCTCTTGAGGAAGAGATGCTCGAGGTAGTCGCCCAGACCCTTCACATCCCAGTTGTCGGAATCGTCCTCGCCGGCGCAGAAGCGGGGCAGCGCCTCGTCGAGCAGCGCCTGACGCATGCCGAGTATGTTGGCGTGCATGTCCTCGCCCATGAGCACCTCGCGGCGCTGGGAGTAGATGACCTCGCGCTGCTGGTTCATCACGTCGTCGAACTGGAGCACGGTCTTTCGGATGCCGTAGTTGCGGCTCTCGACGCGCTTCTGGGCGTTCTCGATCTGGCTGGAGAGCAGCGAATGCTCTATGGCCTGATCGTCGCCCACGCCCAGCTTGGCGATGATGGGCTGTATGCGATCCGAGCCGAAGAGGCGCATCAGATCGTCGTCCATGGCGATGAAGAACTGGCTGGAGCCGGGGTCGCCCTGACGGCCCGCGCGGCCGCGCAGCTGGTTGTCGATGCGGCGGGATTCGTGGCGCTCGGTGCCGATGATGTGCAGGCCGCCCAGCCTGACGACCTCCTCGTGCTCCTTATCGGTCTCGGCTCTGAAGGCCTTGTAGTACTCGTTGAACACCGCGCGCGCGTCCAGCACCTCCTGAGAGACGCGCTCGTTGTGCCCCAGCGCGTCCTCGATGACCTGCTCCTCATAGCCCGCAAGGCGCATTTTCTGGCGCGCCATGAACTCGGCGTTGCCGCCCAGCAGTATGTCCGTGCCGCGGCCGGCCATGTTGGTGGATATGGTCACGGCGTCCTTGCGGCCGGCCTGCGCGACGATTTCGGCTTCCTTTTCGTGGAACTTGGCGTTCAAAACGACGTGCTTTACGCCGCGCAGCTCGAGCATCTTGCTCAGCAGCTCGCTCTTTTCGACCGACACAGTGCCCACCAGTATGGGCTGGCCGGTGGCGTGGCGGCGGATGATCTCCTCGACGACGGCGTTCCACTTGGCCTTCTGATTGAGGAAGACCAGATCGTTGAGATCCTTGCGGATCATGGGCTTGTTGGTGGGGATGGTCACCACGTCGAGGTGATAGATGCCGCGGAATTCCTCCTCCTCGGTCTTGGCTGTGCCGGTCATGCCGGAGAGCTTTTTGTACATGCGGAAGAAGTTCTGGAATGTGATCGTGGCCAGCGTCTTGCTCTCGCGCTCGACCTTGACCTTTTCCTTGGCCTCGATGGCCTGATGCAGGCCGTCGGAATAGCGGCGGCCCACCATCAGCCGGCCGGTGAACTCGTCCACGATGATCACCTGGCCGTCCTTGACGACGTAATCCACGTCGCGCTTCATCATGACGTTGGCCTTGAGCGCCATCAGCACATGGTGATACAGCTCGATGTTGGACGGGTCGGTGAGGTTCTCCACGCCGAAATAGGCCTCGGCCTTGCGCACGCCCTTTTCTGTGAGCGAGGCGCTCTTCTGCTTTTCGTCGCGTATGTAGTCGCCCGATTCGGGATCGACCTCGCCGCTGTCGTCCTTCTCCAGCGCCTCGCTCAGGCGGGGGATGAAGCGGTCGACGCGGTTGTACATCTCGGTGGACTTTTCGCCCTGACCGGAGATGATCAGCGGCGTGCGCGCCTCGTCGATGAGGATCGAGTCCACCTCGTCGACGATGGCGAAGTTGAGCGGGCGCTGCACCAGCCGTTCCTTGTGGATGACCATATTGTCGCGCAGATAGTCGAAGCCCAGCTCGTTGTTGGTGGCGTAGGTGATGTCGGCGGCATAGGACTTCTGGCGCGTCGCCGAGTCCATGTCGTGCTCGATCAGGCCGACCGTCATGCCCATGAAGCGATACACCTTGCCCATCCACTCGCTGTGGAAGCGGGCGAGATATTCATTGACGGTGACGATGTGCACGCCCTGGCCGGGGATGGCGTTCAGATAGGCCGGGAATGTGGCGGTGAGCGTCTTGCCCTCGCCGGTTCTCATCTCGGCGATGCGCCCCTGATGCAGCGCGATCGCGCCCAGAAGCTGCGTGTCGAACGCGCGCTGACCCAGCACGCGGGCGGCGGCCTCGCGCACGGCGGCGTAGGCCTCGGCCAGCAGCTGATCGAGCGTCTCCCCGGCCGCGAAGCGCTCGCGGAAGACGACGGTCATGCCGCCCAGCTCCTCGTCGCTCATCGCGTGGAATCGGGGCTCGAGCTCGTTTATCTGTTTAACGGTTGCGCTCAGGCGGGCGATTTCCTTCTCGTTCGAGCCGCCGAGCCATTTTTTCAAAAATCCAAACATGACAAACCTCCATATCAGAGTGTGTTATTTCAAAAACGAACGCGCGGACAAGCCGGCGCGGCAGGTTTTATCGCGCGCACTGAAAGCGGGAACGCCGCGGGGCTGCCCCGCCGGCGAAACGTCCCGAAATTCGGATCGGTGCGATCTCAGAGGGACGGTCTCTTCGGGCGCGCGGCAGCGGCGCGCAATGCCGCCGTTCTGAAAATTTTTTGAGACGCGCACCATAAATCGCTTTATTTTATCATATTGCGCGCGGGGACGCAAGATAAAACGTGTTATATTGGATGTTATTCCGCGCGCGCCCCGCGATTATTATACGCCGTCCAGGCGGCGGCGATACCGGCCGGGCGTGACGCCCATGTGCTTTTTGAACGCGCGGCTGAAATAGTAAAGGCTCGAAAAGCCGCACATCTCCGCCGTCTCGGACACGGAGTAATCGCCCTCGGCGCGCAGCAGGTCGCACGCCCGCTCAAGGCGCAGCCGCATCAGATATTCCGAGGGCGCGCAGCCATAGGCCTCCCGAAAGACGCGGCGAAACTGTACCGGGCTCAAATACGCCTCGGCCGCCAGCTCTTCTATGCGCAGCGCGGGATCGTCCAGCCGCGCGCGCATGAGCCGCAGCGCCGCCGCCAGCCGGCCGCCCCGCGCGCCGGAAAGCGCGGCCGCCGCCTGATCGCGCACCATCATGGCGATCAGCCGCAAGAGCAGCGCCCGGCACACCATGCGGTAGCCCGGCTCCTTGGCCAGCCAGCAGGCCGCCATGCGCGAGAACAGCTCGAGCGCCGCGGCGGGATCGCGCGCGGGACAGACGTCGGGCAGCGCCAGCGCCGAAAGATCGCCGGGGGCGGCCGTCTCAAAGTCGGCGTAGACGAACGCATACGTCTCATCGCCCAGCTGCCGCCCCTGATAGCGGCTGTTTTTGTGCAGAAAGAACAGATCGCCCGCGCCGACCTCAAAGCGCCGTCCGTCGGTAAAGCGGTATTCCGCCCGTCCGGATTTGACGTAAATCAGCGCCTGAGAGTGCCGGGGCGGCGTTTCCAGCTTCAGCCAGCGGGGCGACGCGCCGTGCATGGCCAGCAGCATATCGGTGATCACCAGATCGGCATTGGGATTCATGTCCTTCACCTCGCAGCCAGTATAGCACGGGGCGCGCCCATGTTCAACGGCGCGGCGCATGTCATGATCGATTTGTGCAAATTTTTGGTTGAAAAGCGCATTGCGCGGCGGCGCGGCGGAGGGCTATAATGAACATGGCTTGAAGCGCCGATATGCGTCGAAGGGCGGGATGATTTTTATGGAGCTGACGTTTGAACGGGATCGATCTCTGCTGGACGGGCAGTATGAAAACGTTCGCTATGACCCCGGGACGGGGCTTTCGCGGGATGAGCTGCGCGCCGAGGCCGATGCGCTTGAAAAGCGCCTTGCGGGAGAAGCGCCCATCCGCGTCAAGGCGGCGCTGTTTAAGCTGACGCTCGAGCGCGCGCGCATCCATGTGGACGCGTTCGACTGGATCGCCGATCACATTGACTTTGGCGGCGCGCTCTCCGATCTGCGCGGGCGGCAGTGGACGGACAGCGGCCTGAAGGCGATCTGCGCGCCGATCGACCCGCTGGCCGAATCGGGTCTTCTGACCGCCGGGCTGGACACGTCGCACACGTCGCCCGACTGGGCGCGGCTGCTTTCGATGGGGCTTTGCGGCCTGCAGAGCGCCGCCGAAGCGCGAAGGGCGTTTCTCGCCGCCGAAAATGCGCTGACCACGCGGCGGCGCGATTTTCTGGACAGCGTCATCACGGTTTACGGCGCAATGCGCGCGCTCTGCCGCCGATTGAGCGCGCAGGCCGGAGAGGAAGCCGTGCGCCATCCCGAGGCCGCAGCGCGCCTGCAGGCCGTCTGTGCGGCGCTTGCGCGCATCGCCGATCATCCGCCCAGGACGCTTCACGAGGCCATGCAGCTGGCCTATATCTATCACGAATGTCAGGAGTTTGAGGGCGAGCCGGTGCGCTCCATGGGCGGCTTCGACCGGCTCTACGGCCGCTTTTACGAAAGCGATCTCGCGGCGGGGCGCTTGACGCGCGATCAGGCCAAAGAGCTGATCAAATACTTCTTCAACAAGTTCTACGCCCGCACGCAGGACAGGGCCAACGGCAAGAACTTCTACTTCGGCGGCGAGCTGCCGGGCGGTGAGAGCGCCGTGAACGATTTGTCCTATCTCGCGCTCGAAGCCTATCGGGAGATGCGCACGGTCAATCCCAAGCTGTCGGTGCGCGTGTCGGACAACACGCCCGAGGATTTCGTGGCGCTGGCGGCCGACTGCATCCGCGCGGGCTGCTCGGGCATCGTGTTCTGCAGCGACAGATCGATCATCGACACGATGATGAAATTCGGCAAGACGCGGGAGGACGCGCGGCGCTATGTGCCCATCGGCTGCTATGAACCGGCCGCCGAGGGTCTCGAGATGAACCGCTCGGTTTCCGCGACGGTCAATCTGCCCAAGCTGGTCGAGCTGGCATTAAACGACGGCTTCGATCCGGTGTACAATCGCCAGAGCGGCCCGCACACGGGGCTGGCGTTCAGCAGCTATGCGGATTTTGAGGAAGCGTTTTTCCGGCAGGCGGATTATGTCCTCGATCTGGCGATGGAGCAGATCCGAAAGTCAGAGGCCTGCTGGCCGCGCTTTAACCCCTCGCCGGTGCTGTCGGGCACGATGGCGCCCTGTCTGGAGGCGGCGCGGGACGTGAGCCGCGGCGGCGCGAAATACAACAACGCCGGTATCGTCTGCGGCAGTCTGGGCACGGCGGTCGATGCGCTGGTCGCCGTTAAAAGACTGGTGTTTGAGGAAAAGCGCCTGACGCTCGCCGAGCTGCGCGGCGTTCTTAAAAGCGACTGGGAGGACGATCCGCGCCTGCGCCTGATCGCGCTCAAAAAGCTGCCCAAATGGGGCAACGGCGATCCCGAGGCCGATGAAATCGCCCGCCGGCTGAACGCGCGCCTCTCCGCCTGCGTCAACGGCCAGCCCAACACGCTGGGCGGCGTTTTCCAGCTGGCGCAGTTCTCGATCGACTTTACCGTGCGCTTCGGCAGGAGCTGCGGCGCGACCCCCGACGGCCGCAGAAGGGGCGAGATGACCAGCAAGAATCTCGCCGCCGTGACGGCCATGGATCGGCGCGGCGTGACGGCGATGATTGAATCGGCGGGTCGGCTCGATCAGACGCAGTTTCCCGACGGGGCGGTGCTGGACTGCATACTCCACCCCTCGGCGGTGCGCGGGGCGGAGGGACTCAGGGCGTTCGCGCAGCTGATATACACATATTTCGACATGGGCGGCCTGTGCATACAGTTCAATGTGTTCGACGCGGCCACGCTGCGAGCAGCGCAGGAGAATCCCGAAAAATACGCCTCGCTTCAGGTGCGCGTGTGCGGCTGGAACGTGTTCTTCAATCATCTGAGCCGCGCC
The DNA here is from genome assembly GCA_934636425.1 of uncultured Clostridia bacterium. Lineage (GTDB taxonomy): Bacteria > Bacillota > Clostridia > Christensenellales > Aristaeellaceae > Firm-10. Next base: position 44,245 of record CAKUAV010000003.1, on the reverse strand, counting down.
GAGCAGGATGAATTCATCCGTCAGGCAGAGCATGAGGAGGGAATCCGATGACGCTGGAACAGGAGCTTTCGGTCTATCAGCCCGCAAACGAGCAGGAGGCGCGCGATCTGCCCCAAATGCTCGCCTTTCTGCGCACGGGCGCAACGCCCTTCGAGCGCGCCAACGAGACGGCGCATTTCACCGCCTCGGCCTGGGTGGTTGGCCGCGAGACGGGGAAGGTGCTGCTCATCTATCACAACATCTACCGCTCATGGGCGTGGACAGGCGGCCATGCCGACGGCGAAACCGACCTGCGCGCCGTCGCCCGGCGGGAGGCCATGGAGGAGAGCGGCGTGAGCGGTTTGCGCGATCTGGGGGACGGCCCATTGTCGATCGAAATTCTGACGGTTGACGGCCACGAAAAGCGCGGGCGGTACGTCTCCTCGCATCTGCATTACAACGTGACATATCTCTTCGAGGCGGACGACCGGCAGGCCGTGCACATGAAGAGCGACGAAAACAGCGGCGCGGGCTGGTTTGCGCCCGAGGACGCGCTCGCCGCCGTCTCGGAGGTGTGGATGCGGGAGCGCATCTATCCCAAGCTGATCGCCAAAACGGCGCGGCTCAAACAGCGCTGAGCATCGAGACACAGCCGTCTGCTGGGGGCGGCTTGAACCGACCTCCATTCAATATCTATTTTCCTGTGGCGCTGCGTCTGGCATGCGGCTCCACGACTTTTGCTCAGGCGCTTTTTATAACGCTCCTGCTGAACGGACGGATCTGTAACGCCTGTTTGGCGTAAAAGGCTCTTCACGGAAAACCGGGGGGGGGAAGCAAGGCGCGGCAGAGAAACGTGAACGGCATGGAAGCAAAGCCTGCGCTGCTAAACACGCATTTTTCCTTCTTTTCATGGCTTTGCCATAACAGACTGTCGAAAAACCTTCGGAGAGATCGAAAAGGTCGAATCCTTTCGAATTGTCAAACATATCCAGCAGCGTGTGCGATGGGGCAATGCGACTTTTTGCGGCGAAAAGTCCCATTTCCAGAGCTGAAGCTGGAGAAGGCGGCATGCAGCGGGGAGCTTGCCTCCTCGTTCACCAGCTTATTAAGACCTTTTTTGACAAGCAGTCATGGCGAAGCCATGCAACCTGCTGCCGCTGTGGACTTGCACTCCCCCAAAGATTCCGTGAAGAACCACATAAAACCGCTCCGGCCAGATATGAAATCCGGTCGGAGCGGTTTTGTATGCGATTATGCGCGCTCGATGTGGAATTTGTCGCTTTCCTGAAGGCCGAGCCGGTCTATGGCGCGCTCGAATATCGCGCGGCAGTTTTCAAAGCTCCCGGGATGATGCGCGTCGCTGCCGCAGTAGAACCTGCAGCCGCAGCTCTTGGCGATTCTGAACGGGCGCAGCACGACGTCCTCCTCCGCATCGGAGAACTTCATGTCGTCGGCGTTGAGCTCGATGCCCACGCCCACGGCCGCCGCCTTCGAAAAGAGCCGCTCCAGCTCGCTATCGGGCAGCGCGTTCATCACGGCGAGATACATATCGCGCTTCGGGGCGATCAGGCCGCACGCCAGATGCGCGACGCCGATCTTATGGAAGGGCAGATCCATATTGAGCAGGCCGTCCAGGCGGCTGAGCCAGCATTTTGCGCGGCCAGAGGCAGTCTGCGCGTCCTCCTCGGAGATTGTGAAGCCCACCATGTGCAGATGCGTCGTGGGGATGATCACAAAGTCGAAGCGGTCGAAATGCTCCTTCGCAACGCCCACCGTCATGTATTTGTCCATGTCCGTCTCGCAGCCGAAGAGAAACTCGGTCTTTTCGCACTGCGGCAGCGGCTTGGCGCGGCTGATCCAGGCATAGTCCTGCTTTTTATACCAGCTCGACGCGCCCGGCACAGTCTCGTCCCAGAAGTGATCGGTCAGGCAGATCGTGTGAAGGCCGTTATCGTGCGCGTAGCTCAGTATGCGCTCGGGGGTCTGCGCGGGATCGTTCGAGCAGAGCGAAATCTGCGAATGAATGTGATAATCGTGGTCGAAAGCGAATTTCATGCGTCTCACCTCCATCGTATTTTCACAGCGTGATGGGGAACCATTCCGGCGGCATATCGGGATACAGCGCGCGGCTGAGCGGCGAGAACATCAGCTCCTGCGCCTGCATTTTCGTAAGAAGCGGCGCGGCGGCGGGATCGCCCGGCTCGACCGTTACGCGGCCGTCCCTGCACGCCATATGCCACGCTTCGCCCTCGACGTTCAGCGTGGCTTCGCCATCGGGCAGCAGGCCGGCGGCGGCTCTCAGGCCGAGTCCCGCCAGCAGCACGCGGTCGAAATGATACACGCGGTACTGCATTGTGTTCTGCAGTGTGGTGTCCTCGCAGAACGCGCCGACCGCCCTCAGACACACCGTCTCATAGGGCGCGACGGACAGACGCAGGCTGTCCGCGCCGGTTGCGCTCAAATACGCGGCGCAGGCGTCGGCGGCGAGCGAATAATCGTCCAGCGTCAGACGGCCGCCCTGAAGCGTGCCCCGCTGAGCGCCCGCTTCGTCGAGCAGCGTTCCGTCCCGGAATGTCAGGCGCCTCTCGGCTTCGCCCAGCGTGTGGCGGATGTTGGTGGGCGTGACGTCGAGCATATAGCGGACGTTGCCCTGCGTGTAGCCGAAATACTGATAGCGCTGGCGCAGGCCGTTCAGCTCGGCGTAGTCGTAGCCCGCGGCGGCCATGTCCTCGTCGGCCATGCGCATGAGATGCTTCATGTGCCCCTCGCCGCGCTCGTAGGGATGCACCGACACCTGTCCGATGTGGGCGCGCGTGAGGTGAACGCCGGCGCAGTCGCTCTCGCGCTTTGAGACCGACAGCGTGGCCTTGATGCGCCCGTCGCGCACGGCGACGTAGTGCTCCTTCCAGAAGGGATAATCGCCGCCGTACATGGCGGGATTGAACTTCTTGAAGTCGTGCGGCCGATGCGCCTGGCTGAACACGTAGTTGATGAAGTCCAGTATGTCGGCGGCCTCCTCGGCGCGCGCCTTTCGGTATTCGAGCATGATGTGTTCCTCCCAATGTTTATAATTCGACGGTCTCTCCGTCGTTCAGTATCCGTGCGCTTATTCCGTCCACAGTGTTCAGGCGCGCCTGCACGCCCTCGGGGTCGGCCAGTATCGTGCGGCCGTGATGGATGAAGCCCAGCCTTTTCGGCGCGCGGCCCGATTCGGCCAGATGCCGCGCGGCGGCGAGGGGATCGTGATGCCCCGTCTCATGGAGCAGGAGATCGCAGTTTTCCAGCAGCGGCGCATAGTCGTCATAGCCGCCGGTGTCGCCGGTGTAGACCAGCTTTTTCCCGTCCGCTTCCACCGAAAAGCCGAACGCGCGCCAGCCGTACTGTGCGTCATGGCCCATGTGGGACGTGTGCAGCGCCGTCACGCGCAAACCATCCTCGTCATAGATCACGCCGTCGGCAATATCGCGGACGTCCAGATTGAATGAACACTGAAAGCGGCCGCCCCCGCTCAGCGACAGAAACGCGGAGATCGCCGGCCATGCGCGGCGATCGGGCAGATACAGCCGCACGGTCTTTCCGGCCAAACGCCCCTGCCGGCTGTCCAGCTTGCGCAGCGTCCAGAGCAGATTGGGCAGCCCGCCGATGTGATCCATGTGCGTATGGCTCACAAAAATCGCGCGCGCAGAGAGCAGATCGAGCCCGGCAAGATGCGCCGTGCGCGAGCAGCCCTCGCCCGCGTCGAACCAGTACAGCGCGCCCTCCCGCTCGAGCGTGAAGGACGTGTGCCTGCGTTCCGGCATGGGCTCCGTGCCCGAGCAGGAGCCGAGTATGCGGATGTTCATGACACTCCCTCCGATGAATCGGCGTTTGAATCAGCGTTTATGACAGAATACACCATACCGCCGCCGATTGCAAGACGCGGCGCGGCGTTTTTTTTGCCGCTGCGCCGCATTATGGTATTTTCATGCCCGAAATCGGCGGGCGCGGGACGTTTTTACTATTGTCCCCATTCGGCGCGTTATGCTATAATGAAGGCCGAAGGCAACAATCTGTCAGGCCAAAGGAGAAAAACGGCATGGATCTGCTCACCGCCATATCCGTGCGGCATTCCCGCCGCCATTATATAGACGAGCCTATGACCTCGATTTTCTGCGACAGGCTGCGCGCCGAGGCCGACCGGCTGAACGCCGAAAGCGGGCTGGATATGCGCCTTGTCACAGACCGGCATGAGCTGTTTAAGGGCGGCTTCGGCCTGTTTCAGGGTGCGCGCAACGCGTTTCTGCTCGCGGGCGCGGCGGACGATCCTGATCTCGACGAGAAATGCGGCTACTGGGGCGAACGGCTCGCGCTCTTTGCGGCGACAATGAATCTGGGCACCTGCTGGGTCGCCGCGACGTTCAACCGCGCGCTGGCCGAGGGGCTGATTCCCGCGGGAGAGCGGCTGGTGTGCGCGATCGCCGCAGGACTGGTCAGGGACGATATGGGCGTGCGCGAGGGCATACAGTACCGCCTGATTCACCGCTCCTGCAAGCCGGTCGGCGCGCTCTGCCGCTATGACCGATACAGCGAGCGCTTCATGGCCGGCATGGAGGCTGTGCGGCTCGCACCCTCGGCGATGAACCGCCAGATGGCGTTTTTCGAGCTGAAGAACGGCGCGGTGACGGCGCGCGTGTCGCCCTCGGCCTGGGCGATGGTCGATCTGGGGATCGCCAAGGCGCATTTCGAGCTGGCCGCAGGCCCCGGGCGCTGGGCGTGGGGCAGCGGCGCGGCCTTTGAAAGCGGCGAGCCGTTCTGACGCGCCGATGAGGCGCACTGAAATAGATGATCAACGCGGTCAGCCGCGTCAAGGAGATAGTGAGTATGGCGCTTATATTCAACATCCAGCGATTCTCGGTCAACGACGGCCCCGGCATCCGCACAAACGTGTTCTTCAAGGGCTGTCCGCTCAACTGCCTGTGGTGTCACAACCCCGAGTCGAAATCGACAAAGCCCGATCTGGGCTTCATCGCCTCGAAGTGCATCGGCTGCGGGCATTGCCTGGAGCAGTGTCCCGGGCAGTGCCACACGATGGAAAACGGCGAGCACGTCATCGACCGCTCAAAGTGTCTCGCCTGCCGCGCCTGTGAAATATTCTGCGCCGGCGCGCTGGAGATCATGGGGCGCGAAATGACCGTGGACGAGGTCATGGACGAGGTCATGAAGGACGAAATCTTCTATAAGACCTCGAACGGCGGCATGACCCTTTCGGGCGGCGAGCCGATGATACAGTTCCCGTTCATCGCCGAGCTGCTGCGCGCGGCGAAGAAGAAGGGGCTGACCTGCTGCGTGGAGACCTGCGGCTTTGCGGCGTGGGAACGCTTTGAGGAGATCATGCCCTATGTCGATCTGTTCCTCTACGACGTGAAGGAAACCGACCCCGTGCGTCACAGGGAATACACCGGCGCGGACAACGCGCTCATACTCGAAAATCTGAGGAAGCTGGACGAGGCCGGCGCGAAAACCGTGCTGCGCTGTCCGATCATTCCCGGGCTGAACGACCGCGCCGATCACTTCGCCGCCGTCGCGCGCCTGGCCAACTCGCTCAGAAACGTGCAGGGCGTCGACGTGGAGCCGTATCACCCGCTGGGCAAGACCAAGTGCGAAAACCTCGGCCGCGACTATCCGCTCGCCGATCTGACATTCCCGGACAAGGAGCAGGTCGGCGCATGGATCAATGAGCTCGCCGCGCAGACGCGCGTGCCCGTGCAGCAGGGCTGAGACGGCGTTCAAAGCCGGTTCGGCCGCCAGAAAGGGAAAAAGCGCATTATAGGAGGGCTCGAGGCGCAGCTCCAAAAAAATGCTTTCATGCCTGCGATGCGGCGAAAAAATGCGCCGGGAGACAGTCTGTGGAAAATTTCAGGCGCGTTTTAAGGCGACACCGCACAACTCGGCGGCGCGTCAGACGATGTCTTTTCCGCCATCTGCGGCATGCAAATTCCTCGATTTACCTCCAGTAAACCTTCGAAATTTGCATTTGCATCTAACGAAAAATCCATTCGCCGGCCGACCACTTCATTTGTGCGGTGTCGCCTTAATTTCGCACAGCGCAGAACGCCTCGAAAAAGCGGGTCGGCAGCTTGTCGGAAAATGTCTTAACGAGCCGGCGAACGGGGATGCAGGCTTTCCGCCGCGCGCCCTCTCCAGTTTTCGCTCTGGAAACAGGATTTTCCGCCGCAAAAAGTCGTTCCGCGCCCATCTGTACGCCGCCGGGTGCATTTGAAAATTCGAGAGGGTTTCGATCCTCTCGAGTTCTCCGAAGGTTTTCGACAGTCTGACGCTCCCCGCAAAAGCGGGCGAGCATACATTTTCAGGAGGATGCTTTCATGGATTATCTGTTCATAAACGCGCGCGTGCTGACGCCGTTTACAATCAGGGATGCGGCGGTGCTGGTGCGCGGCGGCCGCATTGAGGACATCGCCGAGCACATCGAGCCGGGCGAAAACACGCGCGTGATCGACGCGGGCGGGCGGCCGCTCGCGCCGGGCTATATCGACCTGCACGTTCACGGCGGCGGCGGGCGCAGCGTCATGGAGGGCACGGGCGAGGCCATCTGCGCCATGGCGCGCGCCCACGCGCTGCGCGGCACCACGTCGATGCTGCCCACGACGCTGAGCATGCCCCTGCCCGCCATGGTGCGCGCGGCGCAGGCCGTGAGCGAGGCCATGGCGGAAAAGCACCCCTACACCATATTGGGCGTGCATCAGGAAGGGCCGTGCCTTTCCCCGGCGCAGGGCGGCGCGCAGTCGACCGACGCGCTGCTCGTTCCCGCCAGAGCCGATCTGACCGCGCTGATCGAGGACTGCCCTGCGCTCAGGATGATGGGCGTCGCGCCCGAGCTGGACGGCGCAATGGCGCTGGGGCGGCGGCTGAGCGAGCGAGGAATCGTCGCCAGCGCCGCGCACACCGACGCCGACTACGACACAATGGCGCGCGCCGTGATGAACGGTTTTTCCGACGTGACGCATCTCTATTCCGGCTGCTCGAGCGTCGTGCGGCGCAACGCCTTCCGCGTGGCGGGCGTGGTCGAGGCGGGGCTGGAGATGAGCGCGCTGACCGTGCAGGTGATCGCCGACGGCTGCCATCTGCCGCTGCCGCTGCTGAGGCTGATCTACCGCTGCAAGGGCGCGGACGGAATGTACGCCGTGACCGACGGCCTCGAGTTTGCCGCCGCCGGGCAGAAGGAGGGCGCGCTCTACACGCAGCTAAACGGCCAGTCCTGCCTGTACGAGGACGGCGTGATGAAGCTGCCCGACCGTCATGCCTTCGCCGGCAGCGTCGCCACGATGAGCCGGCTGGTGCGCACGCTGGCGCGCGCGGGGATACCGCTTGCCGACGCTGTGCGCATGGCCACCGACACGCCGGCGCGGCGCATCGGCGCAAGGGGCAAGGGGCGCATCGCCGCGGGCTATGACGCGGATATACTGCTGCTGGACGACACGCTGCACGTCACGCTGGTCATGGCGGGCGGCGAAATCCTCACAGAGCGGGCCGAGGAGAAGGACGCGCTGTAAAAAGGCGGCCGGCTCTTCATGGATTTTTTATCCGATCAGGGACAGAGGGCGCATTGTATTCCGAAGGCTTAAGCGCGCTGCGGCCGTTTGCTGCGCGTCAGGGCGGGCGCTTCGATCGATAGGCCGCCCGCGGGGACATTTCCGGCGCGATGCGCTCAACGCGCCGCTTTGCGCCAATGACGGCGGCGACGTCGCCGCGATCAATCTCGATCCCGCGCCTGTGAGGGCAAGCCGCAAACGGATTGAAAGGATTGTCTTTGGTCGCGGGCGTTCGCGCGTCTCAGCTTGTCAAAAGAGTTTTGACAAGCCGGCGGACGGGAGAGCAAGCTCCCTCACCACTGCCGCCCCACCAGTTTTTGGCTGAAATCTTTCGGATTTCCGGGCACAAAAACTGCAAGGAAACGATTTTTGCTCTGGAAAATGGGATTTTCCGCCGCTTTCAATCGTCCCGCCTCACCCGTACATGCCGCCGGGCACGATTAAAAGCTCGAGAGAGCTACGACCCTCTCGGGCTCTCCAAGGTTTTTTTCGGCAGTCTGAGTCGCGGGCGCTCCCGCGCCTGTGAGGGGCAAGCCACACAAATCTCCCGCCTTCGCGCCGGCGCTGGATGCTCCCGCCGCGCGGACAAAAGCGGCGCGCGCGGCGCCGAGGAAAATCCGGCGGCTTTCGTACGAAACTCTGGGAGCTCACCCCATCGGCGCGGACACGAAGAGCGCGCACGCTGTGCGGCGCAGCTGCCGATTTCGCCGATTTCATCAAAGGAATGCGCTGCGCCCGCATTCCAAAGCGTACCCGACTATTGCAAAATCTGATCTGACAGGAGGATCGCCATGAGATACGTTCAAAACGAATCCGAACTGCTCTGCCTGAACCACGGCTGGCGCTTTATCGAGAAGGACTTCTCCGTCCTGCCGCCGGAGGCAAGCATCAAGCACGACGCGATTTATCGCTACGCCAAGGCCGGCGCGCAGCTCGGCCCGGCCAGCGCCGACTTTGACGACGGCGACTGGAGCAAAGTCTCGCTGCCGCACGACTGGGTGCCCTTTAAGGACTTCACGCCCGACGCCTATCCCAACCACGGCTACAAAAAGCGCGGCATCGGCTGGTACCGCATCAAGTTCCAGCTGCCCGAGAGCGACATGAATCGTCAGATTCTCCTCGACTTTGAGGGCATGAGCTGCGATTCTCAGATCTACTTCAACGGCCAGCTGCTCTATAGAAACTTCAGCGGCTACAAGAGCTTCACAGTCGATCTGACCGACATGGCCAACTTCGGCGACGTGCCAAATGTGCTGGCCGTGCGCGTGGACGCCTCCGCCTGGGAGGGCTGGTGGTACGAGGGCGCGGGCATATACAGAAGCGTGTGGCTGCACAAAAAGGCCGCCGCGCACATCGCGCACAACGGCATATGGGCCAGGCCGGTGCTGAAGGACGGCCGCTGGACGGTCGAGATCGAGACGACCGTCGAGAACAGCTTTGAATACGACCATGATTTCACGCTCGAAACCGCGCTCTACGACCCCTCCGGCCGCCTGTGCGGCACGATCGCTCAGGCCGGTTCGGTCAAGGGCTATGACAGCGCCGTCATGAAGGGCGAAATTCCCGTCGAAAGGCCCGAGCTGTGGTCAATAGACATGCCCCGCCTCTACCGCGTCAAGGCGCGCGTGAGCGGCGATTTCGGCGAGCATTTCCAGTGCGTCGAGACGGGTCTGCGCACAATCCGCTACGACGCGGACGAGGGCTTCTTCCTCAACGGCGAAAACGTCAAGATGCGCGGCTTCTGCAACCATCAGGATCACGCCGGCGTGGGCGCGGCCGTGCCCTACGCCATCAAGGAATACCGCATCGCGCTGCTCAAGAAGCTGGGCGCGAACGCCTACCGCTGCGCCCACAACACCGATCCCGAAATTCTCGAAATCTGCGACCGGCAGGGCATGCTGGTGATGGAGGAAAACCGCACGTTCTCCTCCGCCGAGGACAACCTTCTGCGCCTTGAGAGCATGATCAAAAACAGCCGCAACCATCCCAGCGTGGTGATGTACTCCATGTTCAACGAGGAGCCGCTTCAGGGCACGCGCAAGGGTCACCGCATGGCCGGACGGATGCAGGCGCTCGTTCACCGGCTGGACGACAGCCGCCCCTGCACCGGCGCGTTCAACGGCGGCCAGATGGAGGATGAGGGCGCGGCCACGATACTCGACATCGTGGGCATCAACTATAACCCCGCCTCCTACGACGCATTCCACGCCAAATTCCCGAAAAAGCCCGTGTTCGGCTCGGAGACGGCCAGCGCGTTCATGGTGCGCGGCGAGTGGGAGGAGGATCGCGAGAACCGCCACATCATCCCCAACTACGACGAGACCTGCGCGCCCTGGGGCAACACCATACACGACACATGGGAGAGCGTCGACACGCGGCCGTTCAACTTCGGCTCCTTCGTGTGGACGGGCTTTGACTACCGCGGCGAGCCCACGCCCTTTACCTGGCCGAGCGTGGCCACGTTCTTCGGCACATACGACAGCTGCGGCTTCGAAAAGGACGGCTGCTTCCTCTACAAGGCCTACTGGCACAAAGAGCCGGTGCTGCATCTGCTGCCGCACTGGAACCTCGGCCTTGAAAAGGGAACGCCCGTGCGCGTGATGGCCTTCACCAACTGCGACGAGGCGGAGCTATTCCTGAACGGCAGGAGCATGGGGCGCAAGGCGTGCGGCAAATACAGGCCGACCGAATTCACAGTGCCCTATGAAGAGGGCAAACTGAGCGCCGTGGGCTACCGAAACGGCGCGGAGGTCGTCCGCGACGCGGAAGAGACCACCGGAGACACGGCGCAGCTGCGCGTCGAGCTGAGCAAAACCGCGCTCAGAAACGACGGTCTGGACGCGCTGGCGGTCAATGTGCGCGCCTATGACGAGAAGGGGCGCTTCGTGCCGACGGCGGACAATCTCATCCATTTCGACGTGACCGGCGGCGCAAAGCTCATCGGCGTGGGCAACGGCGATCCCAACTCGCACGAGGACGACGTCGCGCCCTATCGCCATCTCTACAACGGTTGCGCGCAGGCGATTCTGCTGAATTGCGGCGACGAGGACGTTCACATCACAGTGCATACCGAAAAGGCCGCGCCGGTCGAAATGACCGTGCCGGTCGTGAAGGGCGAGAACGCGCCCTATGTGAAGGCCGTGCGCGAAAACGCCGTCGACAACTGGACGATGTTCCACAGCCTCTTCGATGCAATGCCCGATCCCAACCCGACCGTCGCGGCCAACGACATGAACTCATTCGAGCCGGTGGCGATCAACGGCGTGCCGCAGCCGCAGTTCAAGGGGCGCTATAAGGCCTACGGGCTGTACCGCGTGTCGGTCAATCTGGGCGCGGCGCGTCCGGGACGCTCGATCTACTTCAGCAATCTGGCGGGCGAGGCGTCGGTCTATCTGGACGGCGCAAAGCTGGCCGGGCGCGCGCACGACGCGCCGGAGTTCCTCAACGTGCCGCTGCCGGACGATGCGGCGGGCGCGCACATACTGACCGTGGTCATCCGCAACATGGATGAGAAATGGTCGTGCGCCGGCCTGCTGCGCGCGGTGTCGCTCCGGGGCTGAGCCGCCGGGAAAGGAGACTGCCCATGAAAAACGGTCTGGCCATATGGCATTATCCGCACAGGATGCTGACTGAAAACGTCGTTCACTTTTCCAATATGCTGGACAGCGTGAGCGTGCTGGGCTTTCACTTTGTGGACGCGTGCCGGCAGGACGGCGGCGCGGCGCTCTATGAGGCGCTGTGCGAAAAGCGCCCCGTGTTCACCGTACACCACAAGCTGCCCTCCACGCACGATGAAAAGGACGTGGCCGCCTTTGGCGACGACATTGCGCTGTGCGCGCGCTGGCAGAAGCGCTATGGCCTGCTCGCCACGCTCTCCTTCGACGTGCCGCAGGCCATCCGCGACAATATCTATCCCTATCTCAAGACCGTTCTGGACGCATTCGCGGGCGAAAAGACGCGCGTCGCCATCGAGGATTTCGGCCTGACGGAGGAAGAGATGCGCCAGCTCGATCCGCTGAAGGGCCATCCTCAGTTCGGCTTCCTGCTGGACATAGGCCATCTGACCATGCGCCTTCACGACAGCCACTGGAGCCCGAAGAAGCGGCTGTTCAATTTCTCGCGCTATGAGTGCCCCTCCCGCGAGCTGGGCACGCCGGTCACGCGCGCCGATTACCGCGAGGCCATCGCAAACAAGCCCTTCCCGATCGTCGAGATTCACATGCACACCAACGACGGCGTGCGCGATATGCACTGGTTTCTGGACAATCCCGAGGGCGTTGTGGACTCTCAGATGATCGCCGAGCTGCTCACCGAGCTTCATTATGACGACGTGCTGACCATTGAGAGCGCGCCCGGCTTCATGTTCCCCTGCGCGGGCAGGGAGGCCGACGAGGGCATCGAGCGCACAATCGCAATCTGGAAAAGCTGCCTTGAAAGGGCGCAGCGGCAATAATACGACATTTTCAAGGAGGAAAAAAACATGAATTTCAATCCCGCTTATCTCAATCTGTCCGCCATGCACGGCTGGGAAAAGTATTCGGCGAGTCTGCGCGGCGAGCTGCGCCAGTGCCTGGACGAGGGCAGGGACGTGGAGGGCTATCGCGCGCTGTGCGAGGCCGTCGCCGATCTGCCCGACGGCGTGATCCGCGAGGAGCTGGCCAATGTGTTCTTCGAGGCCATGCAGTCTGCGCCCATGCGCGCCGACTACCCCTATGTCGAGCCGGATGCGCTTGACGCGATTCAGGCCGCCCGCCCCGAATGCCGCCCCGCGCTGGGCGCGGTCAGCGCCGATACGCTGAAGGACAAGATCCGCGGCGCGTGGCTGGGCCGCATCTGCGGCTGCCTGCTGGGCAAGCCGGTCGAGGGCATGCGCACGCCCGATATGCACGAGCTGCTCAAAAACAGCGGCAATTTCCCGCTGACGCGCTACATGACCCTCGAGGACGTGAAGAAAACGCCGCGCCTGCTCGAGCGCTGGGAGAAGCGCACATGGGCGGACTGCCTGGGCAAGGGCGGCAGCTATTCCGGCTATCCGAACCATGCGAACGTGCCCTGCGCGCCCACCGACGACGACACCAACTACACCGTCATGGCCGCCTACGGCATCGTGGGCCGCTTCGGTCGCGATTTCACGCCCGATCAGGTGGCGACGGCCTGGATGGACTGCCAGCCGAAAAACGCCTACTGCACCGCCGAGCGCCGCGCCTTCCGCAATTTCGTGATCGGCATCCGTCCGCCGCAGTCGGCGATCTATAAAAACCCCGACCGCGAGTTCATCGGCGCGCAGATTCGCGGCGACTACTTCGGCTACATCAACCCCGGCGACCCGCAGACCGCCGCCGACATGGCCTGGCGCGACGCGTGCATTTCCCATGTGAAGAACGGCATATACGGCGAGATGTTCATCGCAGCCATGATCGCCGCCGCCGCGGTGACCGACGATCTGGTTGAAATCGTGAAGGCCGGTCTGGGCGAAATCCCCGAAAAGAGCCGTCTGGCCGAGGCCGTTCGCAATATACTCGCCGAGTATGAGGCCGGAAAGAGCGAGGACGAGTGCTTCGCCGGCATCGCCTCCCGCTGGGACGAGTTCAAGGGCTACGACTGGGTTCACACAATCTCCAACGCGGAGATCGTCGCCGCCTCTCTGCTCTACGGCCAGGGCGACTATGCCCATTCCATCTGCCGCGCTGTGCAGACCGGCTTCGACACCGACTGCAACGGCGCGACCGTCGGCTCCATCGTGGGCATGATGCGCGGCTCTTCCGCCGTCGGCGAGGAGTGGGCGGCGCCCATACACGGCGCGCTGGCCACATCGATATTCGGCATCGATCTGGTGACGATCGATCAGCTGGTCGACAAGACCATGGAACATCTGGCTTAATATTATCCGTGAGCGGCTCGGCGCGATTTCTTCCCGCCGAGCCGCTTTTGACAGTGTGAATCGGAGGATCATGATATGTATCAGAAGCTCGATCTGCCCGAAAAGTGGCGCTGGTTCCAAGAGGCGCGCTACGGTATGTTCATACACTGGGGGCCGTACGCCGCCATTGGCCGCGGCGAGCAGGTGCTCTTTCGCGATCACATGGATCCCGTCCAGTATGAAAAGGCCGCCTGCCGGTGGAATCCCCGCGAGTTCGACGCAAAGCGGCTTGCGCGCATCGCCCGCGAGGCCGGCATGAAATACGCCTGCCTGACCACCCGCCACCACGACGGCTACTGCCTGTGGGACAGCGATCTGACCGACTACACCAGCATGAAGCAGGCGCCGAGGCGCGATTTCGTGCGAGAATACGCCGACGCGTTCCGCGCCGAGGGGCTGCGCGTCGGCCTGTACTACAGCTGGCTGGACTGGCGCGTGCCCGCTTATTTCGACGGCCCGGAAAAGAACCCTGAGGGCTTCAAGGCCATGAAGGCCTACATCCACGGCCAGATCGAGGAGCTGCTCACCCGCTATGGCCAGATCGACCATTTCTTCTTCGACGGCTCGTGGCCGCGCACCTATGAGGAGCTGGGCAGCGCCGAGCTGGTCGCCCAAATGCGCCGCTGGCAGCCGGGCATACTCATCAACAATCGGCTGGGCAAATCCGAGACGAAATCGGTCAATGAGGAGGATGTGGGTCTGAGCGAGGATCACGGCGATTTCGGCACGCCCGAGCTGAACGTCACCGCCGAAAAGCGGCTGTGGGAGGCCTGCCACGTCAGCACATGGCGGCTGTGGGGCTATGCGCCGGGCGAGCAGGTCAAGCCCAGCGAGCAGCTGCTCGACCTGCTGTGCGAGTGCGCCGAGAAGGGCGGCAATCTGCTGATGAACGTCGCGCCCGACGGCGACGGCAACATACCGCCCGCGGTGGAGAAGAATCTCATAGAGGTCGGCAAATGGCTGAAGGTGAACGGCGAGGCGGTCTACGGCACCGACAACGGCGACGTCACCGAATTCCTGACCCATGGCCGGCAGACGGCGCGCGGCAATACGCTCTATCTGATCATCCGCTTCTGGGAGGGCAAGGAGACGCTGCGCGTGAACGACCTTTTGAGCCGCGTTCAGCGCGTCACGCTGCTCTCAAACGGCATGGAATTGCCCTTCGAGCAGACCGAAAGCGACCTCGTCATTCACGGCCTGCCCGCCGAGAAGCCGAGCCCGCTGTTCCCGGTCATACGCGTTGAGTGCGCCGAGCCGCTCAAAACGAACGATTGGGGGCAGTACCGCAACTGGTGCGGCGATCCCGAGCGCATCGCGCGCTGGGCGGCGCAGCGGGGCGAGACGGTCATGGTCGGGCGATAAATAAACGGGGCGACCCGCGCATATGGTATTCCCATCCATCCACGAGGAGGTTCTTCTGCGATGAGAGAGCGGATGCCGGCGGCGCGGGCCGTCCTTTTTTGCGCTTTATGGCGCGTTTCAGAAGGCGGATGCGGTCAATGCGAGGGGATTTTCCGGCGCGCGGCGCTCGAGCGTGAAGGCTGCCGCTTTGGCGGAGGGGGCTGGGCGCATTGCGGCGTGAAAGCGCTGGAATTGCGGCTCGGGAGGCGCGTGAGGCACGCTTCACTGCGTGCGTTTTCCTGCTTTCGGACGCGCGCTGTGCTGCGCCGTCTCTGCGCGCTGACGGCGCTTTTCCTGCTGGCGGCTGCTCCGTTTTGCGCGGCGCGGGCGGAGGAAATCGATATTGCCGCGCGCGCTGCGATACTCATGGACGCGGCGAGCGGGCGCGTGCTGTACGCCAAAAACGCCGATGCGCGCTGCCCCATGGCCTCGACGACCAAGATCATGACCGCGCTTCTCGCCCTTGAGAACAGCGCGCCGAACGAAATCGTCACCGCGTCCGAGCGCGCGGCGGGCACGGGCGGCACGTCGATCTATTTAAGCGCGGGCGAGACGCTCAGCATGGAGGAGATGCTCAAGGGGCTCATGCTGCGCTCGGGCAACGACGCGGCCGTGGCCATCGCCGAGCACATCGGCGGCAGCGTGGAAAATTTTGCCGCCATGATGAACGCGCGCGCGGAGGAGCTGGGCGCGGACGCGCACTTCGTCACGCCCAACGGGCTGGACGCGCAGGGACACGGCGCGTCGGCGCGGGCCATGGCGCTCATTGCCCGGGAAGCGCTCCGGCGCGGCGATTTCCGCGCGCTGGTGGGCGCGCAGCGGGCAACCATTCCCTGGCGCGACAATCAGTACAGCCGCGTGCTGACCAACAAGAATCGCCTTTTGCGCGAGTATGAGGGCGCGACCGGCGTAAAGACCGGCTTTACGAAAAAGGCGGGGCGCTGTCTGGTGTTCTCTGCCGAGCGGGACGGCATGGAATTGATTGGCGTGGTGCTGAACTGCGGCGCGTGGTTCGACGAGGCCGAGCGGCTGCTCGACTGGGGCTTTGAGAACTTTTCCATTGCCTGCGCCGCCGAGGAGGGCGAGGACTGCGGAAGCGTCGCCGTGGCGGGCGGCGCTTTTCCCCGCGTGCGCGTGATCGCGGAGAGCGGCGCGGCGGCGGCTGTGCGCGCGTCCGATCGCTGGTCGGTCGAACTGACGCTGGCGCGCTCGGTCAGCGCGCCGGTTCACGCGGGCGACAGTCTGGGGCGCGCGGCGCTGACGGTGAACGGCGAAGTGCTCGCCGAGACGCGCCTGATCGCCGCCGAATCGATCGAAAAGCTGACGTTTTGGGGCATATTTGTTAAAGTGCTGGCCACCTGGCCGCTGAGCGCGCTCTTTGTCGAACCGATCGCGCACTGAATGCGTCTGAGAAAATAAGGAAGCGCTGCGCCGAGAAGGGAGCAACCTCATCCGCCGCAGCGCCGGCACATTCACCGATGCGAGGGCAGGGGACGCTCTTTGCTGCCATGGATTCGGGAAAGTGTGTCCACAAGCCTTCATCGCCGGGCGGCGCGCGAGGGCGCTTTCTCTGCCAGGCGCTCGTCATTTCGCGGGCGATTGCCCCGAAGCCCGCCGCCGCAAAGGTTGCGCGCCGGCAGAGTTTTTGATATAATATAGAGAAAGTCCATTCCAAACGAGATTCCCGAAAGGCGGTATGGCCTTGGAAAACAACACCCCGCGCGAGGCGGTCATCAGCTTAAGCGGCGTCAGCAAGGTCTACGCCATAGGCGATGAAAAGCTCACCGCGCTCAACAATGTGTCGCTGGACATCTATCCGGGCGAGTTCGCCTGCATCATCGGGCGCTCCGGCTCGGGCAAATCGACGCTGCTCAACATGATGGCCGGTCTGGAAAAGCCCACGCGCGGCCGCATACGCGTGGCTGGGCGGCAGATCGAGTCGCTGAGCGAGGGCGATCTGGTGCGCTTCAGGCTGAAGAACGTCGGCTTCGTGTTCCAGTCGTTCAATCTGTTCGCCATGCACACGGCGCTGGACAATGTGGCCATGCCGCTGATGTACAAGGGCGTGCCCCGCGACATCCGCCAGAAACGCGCCCGAAAAATGCTCGAGGCCGTCGGGCTGAAATCGCACATGCGGCACCGCCCCGGCGAAATGTCGGGCGGCCAGCAGCAGCGCGTGGGCATTGCCCGGGCGCTGGTCGCCTCGCCGCGCATACTCTTCGCCGACGAGCCGACCGGCAATCTCGACTTCAACACATCGCGCGAAATACTGCGCCTGATCCGGGACATCTGCCACGAGCGCGGCACGACGCTCATCATGGTCACGCACGATCCCGACATGGCGCAGTACGCCGACCGCGTCGTCCGCCTGCTGGACGGCCGCATCACCGAAAACACAGTCAACGAAGAGCCGGCCGATGTTCCCGCGCCGGATATGAACAACGAGGAGACACCATGAAAAGACAAAAACTGGCCGCGCTCATGCTGGCGCTGACGCTGGCCGCGCTGCCCTGCGTCAGCCGCGCGGAAAACACCGCCGCGCCCACATCCGAAACCGCGCAGACCGCTCAGGCGACGCAGACCGCCGCGCCGACGGACACGCCTGCGCCGACGGACACGCCTGCGCCGACGGACACCCCTGTGCCCACGGACACCCCCGTGCCGACGGATACGCCCGTCCCCGCGACCGCCACGCCCGCGCCCACGGACACCCCTGCGCCGACCGATACCCCCGCGCCCACGAATACGCCCGCGCCGACCGACACGCCGGCTCCTGCGACCGCCACGCCGCGCCCGAGCTATCCCCGGGCGTGGTTCGACGCGTCCATGGCCATTGTGGACGCGTCGAGCGCCTATCAGGGCGGCAGGCTGACCGTCGCGCTGCCCATCGCCATTGAAACGCAGGCGGGCGCGCGCGTCTACAGCAACGCCGCCGGCTCGCTCTCGGGCTGGACGCCGCAGTCGGACAGCTCGCCGTTTTACTTCAGCCAGGACGTCATGGCGCTGCCCATCGGCGCGGGCTGGGAGCTGGATTCCGCGTCCGGCGCGGCGCTGAACGCGCTCTTTGATCTCTCCGCCGCCTCCGTGCGCGACATGATCGCCTATGCGCCCGAGAACAACGACTGGAACATGGCCGCGAAAACGCCCTACAACGCGGGCTACGCCGTGTTCAATCTCGACGTTTCCGAAAGCGCGCCCACAGGCCGCTATCAGCTCAGATTCGTCTATGACGGCGGCGACGAGCTGATGAACGAGCAGAAGGTCGAATTCACGCTGGAGTTCTCCATCGCCGCCAACCCGAACGTCACCCCCACGCCGACGATCGCGCCCTCCGATGAGCCGACGGACGAACCGACGGACGCGCCCACAGACGAGCCCTCGGGCGAGGGCAGCGTCATGATCGGCCAGATGGCGGTCGAGACGCTCAAGGTGGGTCAGAGCGGCGTGACGCTGGCCATCCCCGTCTCCTATGCCGACGACACGGCGCGCATCTACAGCAACAGAGACGATGACGGCAATGTATTAAAGCCGGGCAGCGAGGGCTTCAGCAGCGAAATCCTCAATTATATCGAGCGGCTCGACATTGAAATCACGTCTGAAAGCGCCGCCGATCCGGCCTTTCCGTTCATGCTCTCCGAGCAGGGCGTATCGCGCGCTGTCATTGAAAACGGCGTCAATCACGGCTATGCCGTGTTTTCCAATCTGACCGTCAAGAGCACGCTGTCCAACGGCACGGTTGCCGTGCCCTTCACCGCGCGCTATACCGACGCGCTCACCGGCGAAACGCAGTCGGTCGAGCTGAGCGCGCTGGTCAACATCACCGGCGCGAGAACCGGCGGCGGTGGCGGCGGCAGCAGCAGCGGCTATGTCGCGCCCACGACCGCCCCTCAGGCGCGCGTCATCGTGGAGAGCATATCGACCGATCCGCAGACCGTTCAGGCGGGCGATTCGTTCGATCTGGTGCTCAAGCTGCGCAACACGAGCGAGAAGCAGTATGTGCAGAATATGCGCGTGACCATAGACACCGAAAACGACGTGCTGATCCCCCGCAGCGGCTCGAACACCGTCTATATCGACAAAATCGACGCGCAGGGGCTCTACGAGCTGCGCTATCCCGTGCGCGCCAATCTGGAGGTGCCCGACAGGCCGCTCAAGGTCGAGGTGTCGATAGAATACGAGGATTCCGCCGTGTCGGCGCAGACCGCCGCGCAGCAGCTTGTGGTGTCCGTCGGGCAGAAGATGCGCCTGAGCGTCAGCGAGCCGGTGATGGACGCGTCCTCGCTCTATGCCGGCGACAGCCTCGACGTGACGCTGCAGGTGGTCAACGAGGGCCGCACGACGCTCTACAACGTCTCCGTAACGCCCGAAACGGTCAGCGAAAACCTCACGCTGCCCACGGCCGCCTATCTGGGCAACATGGAGGGCGGCACATCCAAAAAGGCCGAGCTGAGCCTCACGCCCACAAAGGAGGGCGAATACAAGGCCGATCTGATCGTCAGCTGGGAGGACGCGCTGGGCGAAAAATACACGGAAAGGCGCTCGGTCTCCTTCTCCGCGCAGGCCGATGAGACCATAGACTATTCCGGCTCGACCGGCGGCAATCCCGCCGACTACTACAGCAGCGACATCAGCGGCAGCAGCGGCGTCGAGCCCGAAACTGAAACCGACGCCTCGGCCATCATGTCGATTCTGCCCTGGTGGGTGTATGCGGCGGCGGCGGGGCTGTACTTCATCATTGTCATTTACGCCGCGATGAGCGTGCGCTCGCGCCGCAGAAAGGCTCTTGAGGACGATGAGATGGACTGACATACTCGAGCAGAGCCTGCACAATCTCTTCCGCCGCCGGCTGCGCACGCTGCTCACGATGCTGGGCGTTGTGATCGGCACGGCGGCCATCATCGTGACGCTCTCGCTGGGCGCGGGCGCGGAAAAGGCGCAGATGGACGCGCTCGAATCCACAACGAACTTAAAGCTCATCGAGGTTTCGCCCTATTACGGCTCCAGCCTGTATGCCGATCAGGGCAAGCGCGTCACCCGCATCACCGATTCGGTCATCTCCGACATACGCGCCATGCAGGGCGTGGACGCGGTCACGCCGATGGTCACGGTCATGATGGGCGCGCAGGCGGTGGTCAAGACCGGCGATTATGAAAACTCGACCACGCTCCTGGCCGTGCTGCCCGCCGATTTCGCCAAGATACAGTCCCTCAAGAGCGGCGAGTACTTTACCGGCCGCACCGACCGCATGGAGTTCATCATGTCCGAGGTGGCGCTGCTCGATTTCGTCAAGCCGGGCGGGGACTATGAGTGGATCGACGCCTATTCCATACTGCAGTCGGGCGGTCAGCTGCCCCTGCCGCCCATTTCCTGGTATTCCAGCCGCTATTCCATGGCGCTGCGCTGGGAGGACTGGGACAACTATATGCAGAACAACTACGAGCCGGAGATCCGCGAAATGGAGTTCAAGGCGCAGCTGACCGGCATCATCGAGGCCGATCCCAACGACTGGCGCTTTTCCTACTATGCCATCGTCAATCTCAGCTGGCTCAAGAAGATCTATCGCGAGAACCGCGATTTTTTCAAGAGTCAGGGCTTTGAAATGAACGGCTACGACACGGTGTATGTGCTCGCCGACACTGTGGACGACGTTGAAAACGTCATAAAGCAGCTCAACGACTACGGTCTGCAATACTCAAGCCCCATGGAAACGGTGGCGCTGATGAAAAAGCAGATCGCCATGATGCAGGGCTTTCTGGGCTTCATCGGCGCGATTTCAATGCTGGTGGCGGCGCTCTCCATCGCCAACACCATGATGATGAGCATATACGAGCGCACGCGGGAGATCGGCGTGATGAAGGTGCTGGGCTGCACGCTGGGCAATATCCGCGCGCTGTTCCTCACCGAGGCCGCCTATATCGGCCTGTTCGGCGGCGGCGCGGGGCTGATGTTGTCGCTGCTTCTGTCCTATGCGCTCAACAACGTCGAGGCGCTGCAAAACGTCGTCTCGAGCGTGCTCTCCGGCGCGGAGATGTTCGCCGCGGGCGGCAAAACGTCGATCATATCGCCTCAGCTGGCCTGGGGCACATGGCTGTTCGTGGTCGCCGTGTCGGTGATCTCCGGACTTTATCCGGCGCGCCGCGCGATGAAGCTGTCCTCGCTGGCGGCCATACGCAGCGCCGAGTAACGATTCACTTTTTCGGGGGAATGTTCATGAAGCGGGCAACGCGCCGTTCAACAGAGGAAAAGCTCGGAAGCCCTGATCCGCGCCGCCATGAAGGCTGCGGGGAAAGAGGGGCGCTTTCGGCGGAGAAAAGGCCTTCAATTCCGCGCGGGCTTTATTCAAGGGCGCTGCGCGCTCTGCCGGTCATGCTCGCGCTGACGCTCTTTCTGCCGCTTCTGCAGGCCGCCTGCGCCGAGACGGCGGCCGGCGTGGCGTTCGGGCGGGAGTTTTCCGCCGAATACGCCGCCTACGGCGACTATGTGACGCTGCGCTACACCGTGCGCAACGCGCTGGGCGAGGCTATAACCGCCGTCACGGTGAGCGATCCGCTGGTGGGCGTGGCCGGCTATGCCGAGACGCTTGCGCCGGGCGAGAGGCGCGTGTTTACAGCGCGCGTGCGCGTCACCGCCGACTGCCTGAGTACGCCGGCGCTGAGCTATGCGCTGAACGGCCGGACGCTGACGGTCACCGTTCCTCAGAAGGGCGTGACGCTCGAAAATGCCGCGCTGTCGGCTGTGCTCGCCGAAGAAGCGGCCGAGGACGGACATACACTCGTGCTCACGGTGACCAATCAGGGCAACGCGCCGGTCTACGGCGTGAAGGCGGTCGACCGGGCGCTGGGCGACATGGGCGCGGCGGTTTCCGCGCTGAATCCCGGCGAAAGCGCGCGCTTTGAGCGGATTCTGACGTCGGCCGGCAGCCATCTGTGCCATATTGCGGCCAGAAGCGCGGGCGGACAGGCGCTCGAAATCGACTCGAACGCGCTCGACACTCAGAATGCGCACACTGGCGCGCAGAACGATGCGGGCGGCGTGACGCTCTCGGCGACGCTGGAGGGCGGGCGCGTGCTGGTGACCGTCGACAACGCCACGGACACGCTCTATGAAAATCTCGCGCTGACCGAGCGGACGGGCGGCGAAACGCGGACGCTGCGCTTTCTGCCCGCGCGCGGCCGGATGCAGCTCGTTTGGGCGGCGGGCGGCGAAACGGGAGAGACGCTGGCCTTCGATCTGGCGCTGCCGGACGGACAGAGCGTGTCCTCAGAGCCCCTGACGCTCGATTCCGCGCCGGAAGCGGAGGACAATCCGCTGGACGCGATTCCGGACGGCGTGTCCTTCCGAATGGCTGACAACCCGCAGACCTATCGGGACATGATGCTGGGCGCGGAGCTCACGCTCATTGCGCTGGGCGCGGGCGCATGGTTCGCCGCGGCGATCAGACGCCGCCGCGAGCGCCGCCGCCGCATCAAAAAGCGTCAGGAGCGCAAAAAGCAGCGGCTGAACACCGTCAGAAAAGCCGGCGAAAACAGCGCGCGAAAGAATGAGGAGAAAAGAGCATGACATACATCGGATTTGACGTCGGCGGCACAAAATGCGCGGCCTGTCTGGGCGCAAAGCGCGAGGGCGGCGTCGACATCATCGCAAAGCGCGCCTTCCCCACGCCCGGAACATGGCGCGAGGCGGTCGAGGCGCTCTTCTGCGCCGCGGAGGCGCTGCTCGGGGAGCACGGCGAGCCGGTCTCGGCCTGCGGCTTCAGCTGCGGCGGCCCGCTCGATTCGGCGGCGGGGCTCGTGCTGTCCCCGCCCAATCTGCCCGGCTGGGACAGAGTGCCCCTCGTGCGGCTGGCCGAGGAGCGCTTTCGCGTTCCTGCCTTTCTCGAGAACGACGCGAACGCCTGCGCGCTGGCCGAATGGCGCTGGGGCGCGGGACGGGGAACGCACAGCATGGCCTTTCTGACGTTCGGCACGGGGCTGGGCGCGGGACTGATACTGGACGACCGGCTGCTGCGCGGCGCAAACGGCAATGCGGGCGAGATCGGCCACATCCGTCTGGCGCCGTTCGGGCCTGCGGGCTACGGCAAGGAGGGCTCGTTCGAGGGCTTCTGCTCGGGCGGCGGCGTCGCGCAGCTGGCCGTGACGCTGGGCAGGCGCGCCGTGCAGAACGGCAAGCGCCCCGCCTATCTGGAAAACGGCTATGAGGCCGTCACGACGAAGGCCGTCGCGCAGGCCGCCTGTGCGGGCGACGAAACGGCGCTTGAAGTGTTCGAGCGCTGCGGCGAGAAGCTGGGCGAGGGGCTGTCGGTGCTGGTGGACGTCATCAACCCGGAGGCGATCGTCATAGGCTCGGTGTTTATGCGCTGCGAGGAGCTGCTGCGCCCCGCGATGGAGCGCGTCATGGCGCGGGAGTGCCTGAGGCCGTCGCTCGAGGCCGTGCGCGTGCTGCCGGCGGCGCTGGGCGAGGCCATCGGCGACTGCGCGGCGCTCTGCGCGGCCGAATACGGGCTGTCCTGCCGGTAGGCATGCGGGGCGATTCCGCCGCGCCGGAGCCTTTTCGGGCCTTGGGCGATGCGGGCGGCAGGCCCGGCGGCGAACGATGCGGCCGGCGCTGAAAAACGGCTTAGATTTCGCCGCGTCGCGGCTCAACGGATCGCCGAAGGGCGCGCGGTCTTCTTTTCTGAAATATATGCCATATCATAAAATACGCAACCATCACGAAAGCATACGCGTCAAACCCGACAGACCAACCGCACAATGAGGTGAGCATCCCGTGAAACGCTTTTTCTCCTGGCTGATGATATGCCTGCTCGTGCCCATGCTGGCCGCGGCGCAGAGCGTTCCGGCCAATCCCATGGCGACGCGCGGCGCGAGCGTCTACGTCACAGCCACGCCGTCCCCCGAGCCCACGATTGAGCCGACTGCCGAGCCTACGAGCGAGCCGACCGCCGAACCCACGAGCGCGCCCACGCCCGAAGCGCCGGTCGAGCCGACAGCCACCGTCATGGCCGCGCCCGCCGAGCCGGAGAGCGACTATCTGATCGACGATATGCTGGACGCGGACACCATCGCGCGGCTGGACGAGGAGGTTCGCGACTATCTGATCGGCACGGGCGAGCTGATGGATTCGGTCGAGGGCGTGCGCAACATACTGCTGGTGGGCATAGACGCGCGCCCGGGCGAGACGAAATCGCGCTCGGACACAATCATCATACTGACAATAGACGGCAACAACAACGTCATCAAAATGACGTCGCTTTTGCGCGATCTCTACGTCTCCATTCCCGATCACGGCAACAACCGCATTAATGTCGCCTGGGTGTACGGCGAGTTCGACCTGCTGCGCCAGACCATACGCGAAAACTTCGGGCTGGACGTGACGGAATACGTCGAGGTCGATCTGAGGCTGCTGGTCGATCTGGTCGATCAGATCGGCGGGCTGACGCTGAACGTCGGATCCGAAAAGCAGAGGAAGGCCATAAACGGCGTGATCGACGCCTACAACTATCAGTTCCGCGAGCCGAACAACGACGGACTGGTCACGTCGCTGGGCGAGCAGCAGATGAACGGCAAGCAGGTCATGGCCTACGCGCGCTATCGCAAGATTGATTCCGACTTCAAGCGCAGCGAGCGCCAGCGCGAGGTGCTGGGGCTGATATTCGACAAGATCAAGGATATGTCGCTGATCGAGCTGACCCGGCTGGCCGCCTATGCGGTCGACCGCGTTGAGACCAATCTGTCGCTCAACGACATCGTCTCGCTCATCCCCGTCATGTACAGCATGAAGGACGCGCCCATAGAGCAGCTGACGCTGCCCTATGAGGGCGAATATCAGAGCAGAACCGTCTCCGGCATGGCCGTGCTGGTGCCCAATCTCTCCGAGGCGCAGGCGCGGCTGGAAGCGTTCATTTACGGCTGAGGCGCGGCGCGAACACATCATTTAATGGGAAATGATCTGTTCGCGCCGCTTTTTCTCTTGTACGAGGCGGGCGCTTCGTGCTATAATAGGCTTACTCATGATGGAGAAGTATGTCCACTTAATTTTGAGGAGGATTCACGCATATGAAAACGCTTCGTCTGATGGGTTTTGACTTCGGCGCGTCGAGCGGCCGCGCCATGCTGGGCACTTACGACGGCAGGACGCTTCAGCTGGAGGAGCTGCACCGCTTCTCGAACGACCCTGTGATGCTCAACGGCCGCTTCGTGTGGGATATTCAGCGCCTGTTCTTCGAGATGAAGGCCGCGCTGCTCAAGGCGGTCAGGGCCGGCATCAAGCTGGACGGCATCGGCATCGACACCTGGGGCGTCGACTTCGGTTTGCTGGACAAAAACGGCGCTCTCCTGGGCATTCCGGTCAACTACCGCGACGCGCGCACCGACAACATGATGGAAGAGGCCTTCAAGATCGTGCCCAAGGAGGAGATCTTTGAAAAGACCGGCCTGGCCTTCATGCAGTTCAACACGCTCTATCAGCTGCTCGCCATGAAGAAGATGGGCGATCCCACGCTGGACGTGGCCGACACCATGCTCTTCACGCCTGACCTTCTGGCCTATTTCCTGACCGGCGAAAAGGCGACAGAATACACCATCGCCTCCACCAGCCAGCTCATCAACCCCCACACCCGCGACTGGGCGTACGACCTGATCGAGAAGTTCGGCCTGCCCACGAAGATGCTCACCAAAATTCAGCCCGCCGGCACAATGCGCGGCCTGCTGCTCAAGCAGATCGCCGACGAGGTGGGCATGGAGCAGGTGCCCGTGATCGCCGTCGGCTCGCACGACACAGCCTCCGCCGTGGCGGCCGTGCCCGCGCGCGAGGGTTCCTCCTTCGCCTACATCAGCTCCGGCACATGGTCGCTCCTGGGCGCGGAGATCACCGAGCCGCTCTCCAGCGTCGAGGTCATGAAGGCCAACTACACCAACGAGGGCGGCATCAACGGCACCACCCGCCTGCTCAAGAACATCATGGGTCTGTGGATCATTCAGGAGTGCAAGCGCGAATGGGATCGCCGCGCCGACGCGGTCGATTTCGCCGGGCTGGTCAAGCTGGCCGAAAAGGCGCCCGCGTTCAAGGCGGTCATAGACGTGGACGACCCGCGCTTCCTCGCCCCCGGCAATATGCCCGCCCGCATTCAGGATTACTGCCGCGAGACCAGCCAGCCCGTGCCCGAGGGACGCGGCGAGATCTCCCGCGTGATTTATGAGTCGCTCGCCCTCAAATACCGCTGGGCGATCGAGCGGCTGGAGCAGGATCTGCTGCACAAGAAGATCGACGTGCTGCACATCGTCGGCGGCGGCAGCAAGAACGTCATGCTCAACCGCATGACCGCGGGCGCGATTCGCCGCCCCGTGATCGCCGGCCCCGGCGAGGGCACCGTCATCGGCAACCTGCTGGTGCAGGCCATGGCGCTGGGCGAGATCAAGTCCATCCCCGAGCTGCGTCAGGTCGTCGCCAACTCGTTCGAGAACGTCGAGTATCTGCCCGAGGGCGATCCGGCCGCATGGGACGAGGCCTACGAGCGCCTGCTCAAGCTGGCTCGCTGATTGGCCGATATGATCGACAGAAGTTCATTTCCGCAGGGCCAGCTGCCCGGCTCGCTGGAGCTGGCCTATGTGGGCGATACGCTGTGGGATCTTCTGGTGCGCACGCGCCTTGTCCGGCAGGGCGGCACGATGAAGACGCTGCACCGCGCCGCCGTTCAGCGCGTCTGCGCCCATGCCCAGAGCGAAGCGCTCAGCCACATCGAGCCGCTGCTCACCGAGGATGAGGCGGATATCGTGCGCCGCGCGCGCAACGCCAAACAGTCGCCCACCAAAAACGCTGATCCGCACGACTACCACCGCGCCACCGCGCTTGAGGCGCTCATAGGCTATCTGTATCTCTCCGGTCAGACGGCGCGCATGGACGAGCTTATGCGCGCCGCCCTGCCCGAGGAGAGCGCCGGCGATGCCGAATAGGCGCGCCGATTCCACATCCGGGAGGACATCGCCTTGCCAGAAGTTACACCCAACGTCAAATTGATCCGCTATACACCCGCGCCCGAGGAGCTGGTCGCCATGGCCGGAAAGCTGTGCTATTCCGCGGCCGATCTGGACGACCTCGGCGAGGGCGTGGCCGAAAAGGATCAGACGAAATACTTAAGCCGCCTGTCCGAGATGGGACACTATTCCACATTCGAGCACGCTTCGTTCACGTTCGGCATAGAGGGCGTGTCCCGCAGCTTGCTGGCGCAGATCACGCGCCACCGCATCGCCAGCTTCTCCGTGCAGTCTCAGCGCTATGTGGCGCTGGGCGACGATGAAAACGGCTTCGATTACGTCGTGCCGCCGCGCATCGCCGCGCTGGGCGAGGAGGCCGCCGATGAATATCGCGCTCAGATGGCGCAGATGAACGCCTGGTATCAATCCTGGCGCAAACGGCTGGGCACGGGCGAAGCCAGCAACGAGGACGCGCGCTTCGTGCTGCCCAACGCCGCCGCCACGCGTATGCTGGTGACCATGAACGCCCGGGAGCTATTGCACTTCCTGAGCCTGCGCTGCTGCAACCGCGCGCAGTGGGAGATCCGCTCGGTCGCCTGGCAGATGCTCGCGCTGGCCCATGAGGCCGCTCCGGCGCTGTTTGGCAAGGCCGGCCCCGGCTGCCTGCGCGGCGCGTGTCCCGAGGGCAAAAAGTGCTGCGGCCATATGGGCGAAGTGCGCGCCCGTTTCGAGGCGATCAAAAACACGAAGCGCTGACGCAGATTCCCCCGCCGCATCCGGCCTGCGTGCTGCCGTCCATACGCGCGGCGCTTGAAGCCCGCAATCCGATGCGTTCATACTGCGAAAAAGCGCTGTTCGACACGCGGCTGCTCAGCGACCCGTGCCGCCATTCACCGCATTGTGCTCGAAGAAGCGCACGACATTGGACACGCGGCGACACGACTCACGCGGCGTTCCCGCTTGGGGAAAGGACTTTGTCGTCAAACTGTTTGCGCGATGTTCTTGCCGCCTTGGACGCGCGGCGATGCGACCCATGCGGCATTTCCGTTTTCTAAAAGAAGCGCCTCGCCGTCAGGTCGTTTACGCACCGCCCCGAGAAACAGCTTCTTCGCCGGATCAGGCCGTTCAGCCCTGAGCGCGGCGTGAAAGGCACTGAAATAGCGGTCTGATGATGACTCAGACCATTTTCGAGATACACGCGACCATATTTGGAGGAATATCCATGCCCTACGATAAAAACAGAGACTCATTCCGCAACAGCCGCACCGATGCGCCCGCCTACCGCGGCCCCCGCACCGGCGCGCCCCGCCGCGATGTGCCGCCCGCCGTGCGCGACGATGCTCCTGACGGCCGCCGTGGAG
Source organism: uncultured Clostridia bacterium (assembly GCA_934636425.1). Lineage (GTDB taxonomy): Bacteria > Bacillota > Clostridia > Christensenellales > Aristaeellaceae > Firm-10. Next base: position 16,023 of record CAKUAV010000003.1, on the reverse strand, counting down.
ACGGCTTCCCTAAAAACCGCGATTTCAACCGCAGTTTTGAAGGCCGTCGCCCTGAAAACAGGTCTTATAACCGCAATTATGAAGGCAATCGCCCTGAAAGACGCGAATTCAACCGTGATTTTGAGAGCCGCCGCCCTGAGAGGCGCGATTTCGACCGCGGTTTTGAAGGCCGCCGCCCTGAAAAGCCCGCCTTCGAGCGCAAATACGACAACCGCCGCCCCGCGCCCATGGATCACCGTCCGCCGCAGCCGGAGCGCCGCCCGTATGACGCGGGCATGGATCGCCCGCCGCAGCCGGAGCGCCGTCCCTACGACGCGGGCGAAGCGCTCGCCTTCCGTCCCGCGGCTTCCGCGCCCGAGACGCCCGAAAATCTGCTGGTGGGACGCAATCCCATACGCGAGGCCATAAAGGCGGGGCGCGAGATCGAAAAGCTGCTGGTCGCCAGGGGCGATCTGTCCGGCTCCGCGCGCGAGATCGTGGCCAAGGCGCACGAAGCGCGCATCGTCGTGCAGGAGGTCGACCGCTCGCGGCTGGACGCGATCTATCCCAACCATCAGGGGCTGATCGCCTATGCGTCGGCGGCGCGCTATGCGCAGCTGGAGGACATATTCGACCGCGCGGCCGAGCGGCACGAGGATCCGTTCATCGTCATACTGGACGGCGTGACCGATCCGCACAATCTGGGCGCGATCATACGAACCGCCGAATGCGTCGGCGCGCACGGCGTGATCGTACCGGAGCGGCGCAGCGCCGGCCTGACCCCCGCAGCGGTCAAGGCGGCTGCGGGCGGCTGCGAGTATATGAACGTGGTGCGCGTGGTCAATCTCAACCGCACGCTGGAGGAGCTGAAGGAGCGCGGCGTATGGATCGTCGGCACGACGCTCAGCGGAGAAAACGCGCTGCGCGCCGATCTGACCGGCCCCATCGCGCTGGTGATCGGCTCCGAGGACACGGGCATCGCCGATCTGACGCTCAAAAAGTGCGACCGGCTGCTGTCGCTGCCCATGGCGGGGCATCTCGATTCGCTCAACGCCTCCGTGGCGGCGGGCGTTATGATGTACGCCGTCATGAACGCGCGAAAGGGCTGATCGCGCCATGGCCAAGTCAAGGCTGCTGCTGGTGGACGGCTACAACGTGCTGGGCGCGTGGCCGGAGCTGTCGAAGGGCAGGCCGCTCGCCGACGCGCGAGACGCGCTGATCCACCGCCTGCACGACTATGCGGGCTATTCGGGACAGAAGGTCGTGCTGGTTTTCGACGCATGGCAGTCCGACCGGATGCAGCGCTCGATCGAGGCGCGCGGGCCGCTGACCGTCGTCTTTACGCAAAAGGGCGAGACGGCCGACCACTACATAGAGCGGCAGTGCGACGAGTATGCGCGCGCCGTGGAGCTGGGGCGGCTGGAAATCCGCGTGGCCACGTCGGACAACACGGAGCAGACGGTGGTGTTCGGCCGCGGCGCGATCCGCATCAGCTCGCGCGAGCTGATCTATGAAATGCGTCAGGCGCGGCAGGACGGAGGAAAGTACATCCGCCCCGCCGCCGTATCGGGGCGCAGCACAGTTTTGGAGCACCTGCCCGAGGCGGTGCGCGATCAGATTGAAAAACTTCGGCGGGGAGAAACGTAAATGGACGAGAATGCACGCTTCAAGGACATGACGGACGAGGAGATCGCCGCGCTGGCGCAGGCTTCGGACGGCGAGGCGCTGGAATATCTGCTCAATAAATACAAGAACTTTGTCCGCTCGCGGGCGCGCAGCTATTTCCTGATCGGCGCGGATCACGAGGACATCGTTCAGGAGGGCATGATCGGCCTGTACAAGGCGATCCGCGATTACCGCAGCGAAAAGCTGTCCTCCTTCCGGGCGTTCGCCGAATTGTGCATCACGCGCCAGATCATCACGGCCATCAAGACCGCCACGCGCCAGAAGCACATTCCGCTCAACTCCTACGTCTCCCTCAACAAGCCGATCTACGACGACGAAAACGAGCGCACGCTGATCGACGTCATCAGCGAGGAGCTGGCGGCCAATCCCGAGGAGCTGCTGATCTCCCGCGAGGACATATCGCTCATAGAGGGGCGCATCGGCGACACGCTCTCGCCGCTGGAGAAGCAGGTGCTGCTGCGCTATCTGGACGGCAAATCCTATCAGGACATATCGGCCGAATTGGGGCGGCACGTCAAGTCGATCGACAACGCTCTTCAGCGCGTCAAGCGCAAGCTGCAAAAGCTGCTTCTCGAGCAGCATCAGGAGTGAAATTCATGCTGAAACGCATTTACGACATACTGCGCGTCGCGCTCTGGTGCGCCGTCGGGTTTTTCGTGGGAACCAGCCTGTATGTCGTATTCGATCACATCGCGCATCCCGACCTGTACGCCATGGCCTCCGCGCCGTGGTATTCGGCGATCATCGTCAACGCGCTGCTCTCGGCGGTGGTAATCGCGCTGCTGCTCGCCGTGCGCTTTTGCATAGGACGCCGCCTGAAGCGCTCAGGGCGGCTCTGAACACGCCCGGCATTGCGATCATCCGCACATTTTCCGGCCTGCCGCACCCCGTCCGGGCGTAGCGGACAGGCCTTTTTTCGAGCCGTTGAGCCGGAAAAGAGAGAAGGCAGGGCGGCGCAGAACAACATGGCGGAAAGAACGGCGCGGCCAAGCGCATCAGCTTGTCGAAAAATGGAGAGACGCCAGCGCGGCGCTGTTCACGAGCGCCGGCGGCCGGCCGGGAGCTTTTCGGGCGGCCTGCGGCGCAGCCAGACGCCTGATTTTTTATTCCTTGTCCGTCATCTCATGGCAAAGCCGCGAAACGCGCCGCCGCTCTGGATTTGCGTGCCCCTCAGATTTCCGCGACGAATCAAAAACAGCGCGCCGCTTATCGAGCCTTCGGGGCATGTCTGTGCGGCCGCAGTATGTGCGCATGGAATGAACCGCGCGTCTTTTTCAGCTGTTTTCATGGATTCGATTGACAAATCAGGCGCGGCATTTTACAATAAATACAGTGTAGTCTTTTTGCCGCGCCATTGCGGAACGTCGTCGGAAGGAAGGGATGCCGGCATGGCCTCGTCGCTCAAGAGCAGGCTGAATGCGCTCTCCTCGTCCGCGCCCCCAAAGCCCGTGCAAAAGCCCGTCCTGATGGAATACCGCAGCGAGATGGCTGTGGAAAGCGCGCTGTTTTCACTCCCGGCCGAGGGCGTTCGGCGCATGGCGTTCGACGGGGAATTCGACGCGCGGCGCGCGCTGTTTCTCGATACGGAGACGACAGGCCTGTCCGGCGGCGCGGGCACGGTGGCCTTTCTGGTGGGACTGGGCCGCATCGAGGACGATCGCTTCGTCGTGTATCAGTATATGATGTCCAACTACGGCGCGGAGGCGCTGCTGCTCGAAAAAATCGCGCCGATGATCCGCGACGCGCAGACGCTCGTCACGTTCAACGGCCGCTCGTTCGACGTGCCGCTGCTGCGCTCGCGCTTTACCATGTGCCGCATGGACGATCCCACCGAGAACAAGCCGCATCTCGACCTCATCCATCCGGCGCGGCGCGTCTGGAAGCTGCGCCTGAAGGACTGCTCGCTCGGCCACATCGAGGAAACCGAGCTGGGACTGCATCGCGATCATGACGTCCCCGGCGCGGAGGTGCCCGAGCGCTATTTCTCCTTCCTCAAAACCGGCGACATGACGCTGCTTGACGACGTCGTCGATCACAACCGGCAGGACATCGTCTCTCTGGGCACGCTGCTCGCGCGCCTGGCCGGCAGCTACGCCGCGCCGCTCGAGCAGACCAGCATGCTGGACGTGTTCTCGCTGGGACGCACGCTGCAAAAGCAGGGCGAGCGCAGCGATGCGGAAACCTGCTACCGGCTGGCCGCCAGAGAACGCCCGCTGAGCACAATAGAGCGGCTGCGCGAGCGCCATGTCGCGGGCAGCGCCAACCGGCAGCTCTCGCTCATGCTGCGCTCGGGTGGGGATATGCTCCGCGCCGAGGCGGTCTGGCGCGATATGATCGACCGGCGGCAGATGGGGACGTTCCCCTATGTGGAGCTGGCCAAGCTCTATGAGCACGGCCGGGGCGATTTCGAAGCGGCGTTTCAGCTGACCGAGCGGGCGCTCGAGCTGGCCGGCGGCGACGAAAGGGTCGCGCTCGAGAAGCGGCGGCAGCGGCTTATGCGGCGGCTCGAGATGCAAAAAAGCGCAAAGCGCACGCAATGAAGCCGCGTTCGCCCGCTTGTCAGAAAGGCTTTGACGAGCTGGTGAACGGGAAAGCAAGCTCGCTCTGCCCCACTTTCCGGTTTTGCTCTGGAAAGTGAGATTTTCCGCCGCAAAAATCGTCCCGCACACCGCTGGCAGTCTGCGCACGCGATGAAGCCGCGCTTTCTGAAAAGTTTTTTTGTTTATTATTAAGGAGGCATATTATCATGGGATTTTTTGACAAATACAAGGCGGACAACGCCGGACGCAAGGCCTATGGACTGCACGTCATGGGCAACCGGCTCTACGATCAGGACAAGACGGCCGAGGCGAAGGCCAAGCACGAGCAGGCGCTCAAGCTCTATGAAGAAGCCATAAAGGGCGGCTGCACAAAGCCCGCCTACGTCATGGCCTACGGCGTGCTGCTGCTGCGCTTCGCCCGCTTTGAGGAGGCCAAAGAGCTGTTCCTGAAGGCCGACGCCACGCCCGGCATCACCAAGGCGGAAAAGCATCAGCTGCGCATCAACTTCGCCATCTGCCAGTGGAAGCTGGGTCAGATCGATTCGGCCATCTCCAATCTGAAGATCGCCATGAGCGAAGCGCCCACCGGCATGCTCTACGGCTCCCTGGGCTACGTACTCATCGAAAAGGCCAGGCAGACCGGCGATTTCGCCGAGGCGCTCGAGTTCAACACCAAGGCGCTCGACTATGACGACGAGGACGCTGTGGTGCTGGACAATCTGGGACAGCTCTATCTGGCCATGGGCGATAAGGACAAGGCGCTTGAATACTTCCAGAAGGCGCACGAAATCAAGCCCCGTCAGGTGGACACGCTCTATTACCTTGCGCGTCTGGCCGCCGAGAAGGGCGAAAACAAGCAGGCGATCGACTATCTGAGCAGCGCGCTGGACGGCAACTACTCCGCGCTGTGCACAACCACCCGCCAGCAGGCGCTTGATCTTAAGGCTGAGCTGGAAAAGAAGGGCTGACGATTCCCCGCCTCAGGGGATGCTTTTGAGCGCTCAGGGCGACATTCGGACGCTTTTCGGTTGATTTTTGACCGGCCTTCGCCTATAATATCATCATAAACAGCAAGGAGATGGTCTCTTGAAAACAAGACGCGTTCCGTCCGCGCTGCCGATCTATATGGCCGCGGCGGTCTGGCTGATTTTCGGCCTGATCCATCCGATTTACAAATTCTGGCCGCTCCTCATCTGCGCGCTTTTGTCGGCGGCCGCGTACGCGCTGGGGCGCAGGCTGTTCCCCGGCCGCGTCGAGGAATACGAGGAGGCGCCCGCGTCCGGCGACGCGGAGGTCGACAGGCAGATCACCGAGGGCCGCGAGGCGCTGCGCCGCCTGCGCGAGGCCAACATCGCCCTGCCCGACGAGGAGATCTCCCATCAGCTCGACCGCATGGAGCACGCCGGCGGCAAGATATTCGAGGCGCTCGAGCGCAATCCCCGCCAGGCCATGCAGGTGCGCAAGTTCATGAACTACTATCTGCCCGTCACGGTCAAGCTGCTGGATCAGTACCGGCTGCTCGAGAGCACGGGGCTGGACGGCGAGCACATCGCCAAATCCAAAACCGCCGTGGAAAACAGCCTGGGCATGATCGCATCCGCCTTTGAAAAGCAGCTGGACAACCTCTATAAGGACACGCAGCTGGACATCACCAGCGACATTCAGGTGCTCGAGACCATGATGGCCGCCGAGGGACTGACCAAACCCGAATCGAGCGCGCAGGCCGCGCACTGACCGAAGAAACATAAAAAATGCGACATTGAAACGGAGGAAACACCGCCATGGCCGATATCAAGCTGACCCTCGGAAACGAACCCGCGCCCGCCGCGCCCAATCCCACCGCCGCCGCCGCCGCGACCGCCGAAGCGCCCATCGAGGAAATTAAAGAAGAGGTGCAGGAGGAGGTCAAAAAGCAGACCTTCACGCCCGAGGAGCAGGCGCAGATCGACGAATTCGCCAAGAAGATCGACATCACCAATTCCTCGCTCGTGTTCCAGTACGGCGCGGGCACGCAGCAGAACATCGCCTCCTTTTCCGATACCGCGCTCAACAACGTGCGCAGCAAGGATCTGGGCGAGGTGGGCGACATGATCGCCGGCCTTGTGACCGAGCTGCGCTCCTTCAACGTCGATACGGAAGAAAAGAAGGGGCTGTTCGGCTTCCTGCGCCAGAAGGTCGACAAGATGCAGCTGCTCAAGAACCGCTACGACGACGTGGAGGTCAACGTCAACAAGCTGGTCAACGAGCTGGAGAACCATCAGGTGCAGCTGCTCAAGGACATCGCCACGATGGATCAGCTCTACGACATGAACCTGACCTACTTCAAGGAGCTGTCCATGTACATCGCCGCGGGCAAGGAGGCGCTCGAGGCCTTCCGCAGCGGCCCCCTCGCCGAGGCGCGCGCCAAGGCGCAGCAGTCCGGCCTGCCCGAGGACGCGCAGTACGCCAGCGACCTCGCCGCCAAGGCGGAGCGCTTTGAAAAGAAGCTCTATGATCTGGAGCTGACGCGCAACGTCGCCATTCAGATGGCCCCGCAGATCCGCCTGCTGCAGAACAACAATCAGGTGCTGGCCGAGAAGATCCAGTCCACGATCGTCAACACCATCCCGCTGTGGAAGAGCCAGATGGTGCTCGCCCTCGGCCTTCAGCATTCCCAGAGCGCCATGGAGGCGCAGCGCTCCGTCACCAATCTGACAAACGACCTGCTGCGCGCCAACGCCGAAAAGCTGCGCATGGGCAGCGTGGAGATCGCCAAGGAGAGCGAGCGCGGCATCATCGACATCGAGACGCTCACCGAGACCAACCAGAAGCTCATCCAGACAATGGACGAGGTGCTGGAGATCCAGAAGACCGGCCGCCAGAAGCGCAAGGACGCGGAGAAGGAGCTGGTCAACATCGAGAATCAGCTGCGCAAGAAGATGCTCGAGATGAACATCGAATAAGGCTGCTTCTCCCGACTCTGAAAGGACAACGCCATGAAATTCACCGAAAACCGCCCGATCGCCTGCGCCGCGCTGGCGCTGGTCATCGCCGGAACACTGGTCATCGGCGGCGGCAACGCCCTGAAAAGCCGGCAAAAGGCCGTTCAGGCCGCGTTTTCCGCGCCGTCGGAGAGCATTTCGGCCGAGCTTAAGGAGATGGCCGACAACGCCGTCGTCATGAACTCGATTGTCGCCAACGCCAAGGGCGCGGAAAGCGAAAAGACGGACGCCGTCTCGGCTGCCATAGACGCGCTGAACCGCGCCGGAACGATCCCCGATCGCTACGACGCGGCGCAGGCGCTGAACGCCGCCGTCGAGGATCTCTATTCCTACGGCTCCAATCTGAAGATGTCCGAAACCGACGCGGGCGACTTCCGCTACAAGTACAAGAACTTCTCCTCGGCGCTTTTGCGCATATCGCACGATTCCTACAACGAGCAGGCCGCGGCGTTCAACGAGGAAAAGCGCGGCTTCCCCGCCGGCCTCATCAGCGCCCTGCGCGGTATCGGCGATGCGGCGCTGTACGAATAGCCCGTGACGTTCCACATGGCATCTCATCATGAAAGGACTGATGCGGACATGACGCTCAAACGACTCTCTGCCCTGCTTCTTGCGCTGCTGCTGACGGCCGCATCGGCGCTGGCCGCTCCCAAGGTCGTTCAGCCCACAGAGGATTTTTACGTCAACGACAGCGCGAACGTTTTAAGCGACGAGGTCGAGGGCCTGATCGTGCTCAACAACGACAAGCTCTATGCCGCCTGCGGCGCGCAGATCGTCTTTGTCACCGTGCCCACCACCGGCACGGCCTCCATCGAGGACTACGCCTACACGCTGTTCAACAGCTGGGACGTCGGCTCCAGCGACAAAAACAACGGCATTCTGCTGCTCATGGCCATCGACGACGACGATTACTGGCTCATGCAGGGCAAGGGACTGCAGGACTACATCACCTCCGGCGATCTGGACGATATGCTCCTCAACGACCTCGAGCCGGATTTTGCCGCAAAGGACTACTCCGCCGGCGCTGAGAAGCTGTTCACCGCGCTGTTCGACGCGGTCGTGGGGATCTACAATCTCAATCTGACACTCGACACAACGCTCTATGACGACTACAGAGCCGTCCGCGCGGAAAACGTCTATACGCCCCCTGTCAGCAGCTCGAAGAGCAGCGGCGATGGCGGCGGCATACTGTTGATCGTGCTGATCGTGATCGTCATCGTGCTGATCAGCGCGGTCAATTCCAGACGCCGGCGCAGGCGCGCCTGGCAAGGCGGCGTGGGTATGCCGCCCCCGCCCCCGCGCCGCCGCGGGCCGACCGTCATCATCGCGCCCCGTCCGCCCCGACCCCCGCGGCCTCCCATGTCGTCGCGGCCGGGCGGCTTCGGCCCGCCGCCCTCGGGCTTTGGCAGCGGCCGACCCTCCGGCGGCTCGCGCCCCTCGAGCTTTGGCAGCGGCCGTCCCTCCGGCGGCTCGCGTCCCTCGGGCTTTGGCAGCGGCCGTCCCTCCGGCGGCTTCGGCGGCGGCCGTTCGGGCGGCGGCGGCGCTTCCCGCGGCGGCGGCGCAGGCCGTCATCGCTGAGGAAACGGCCATGCGCCGCATGAAATCGGCCTTATAATCATCGCCCGCGAAAGAGTCTCATCTCTCGCGGGCGTTCGGCTGTATTCTGAAAATCACGCAAGGAGACGAATTCCCATGGCTGTAACGCTTTCCATGCTGCTCACGGTCTGCCCGCTCGCCTTTCTGGCCGCCATTGTGGACGCCATAGGCGGGGGCGGCGGCCTGATTTCGCTGCCGGCCTATCTGCTCACCGGTTTGCCCCCGGCGCTGGCCTCCGGCTCAAACAAGATGTCCGCCTGCCTGGGCACGCTGGTCGCCACCGGCAAATTCCTGCGCGGCGGCAAGCTGCTGGTCAAGCCGTCGCTCTGCGCGATTGCGGGCGCGCTGCCCGGCGCATATCTGGGCGCGGAGCTTTTGCAATTGTGCGATCCGGAGATCATCCGCATACTGCTGGTGGTGGTCATTCCGCTCATGGCGCTGATACTGCTCCTCAAGAAGGACGCGCCCGAGCAGAGCGCGCCCATGACGGCGGGACGGCTGTGGGGCTGCGCGGGCATCGGCCTGGCCTGCGGGCTGTACGACGGCTTCTTCGGCCCGGGCACCGGCACGCTGCTCATAATGGGGCTGACCTATCTCATCGGCATGGATATGATCACCGCCTCGGGCAGCGCCAAGCTGATCAATCTGGCCAGCAACATCTCCGCGCTGGTCTCGCTGATGCTGGGCGGCGAGGTGCTGTTTGCGCTCGCTCTGCCGGCGGCGGCGTTCTCGATTGCGGGCGGCTATATCGGCTCGTATCTGGCCATGCGGCGCGGCGCAAAGCTCATCCGCTATATCATGCTGGGCGTGCTGGCGCTGCTCATCATACGCCTGATTGTACAGTGGTTCGCCTGATTAACTCGACGGGAGACTGATATTATGGTATTCAGCAGCCTGATGTTCCTCTTTGTCTATCTGCCCATCGTGCTGGCGGTCTACTATGTCGTGCCGCTCAAGGGGCGCAATCCCGTGCTGTTTGCCGCCAGCCTGCTGTTTTACGGCTGGGGCGAGCCGGTCTATCTGGCCGTGATGATCGCGTCCATCGCGGTCAACTACGGCTTCGGCCTGATGGTGGAGAAATTCCGCGCCGAGGACAAAAAGGCGCGGCGCGTGGTGCTTCTGTCGGTGCTGTTCAATCTCGCGCTGCTCTTTTTCTTCAAGTATTTCGATTTTGTGATCGAGAATCTGCGCTCCATCCGACTGTTCTCGTCGCTTAAGCCGCTGGGGCTGACGCTGCCCATCGGCATATCGTTTTACACGTTCCAGACCATGTCCTACACGATAGACGTCTATCGCGGCGAGGCGCGCTCTCAGAAGAACTTCGTGACGTTCGGCACGTTCGTGACGCTGTTTCCGCAGCTCATCGCCGGCCCGATACTGCAATACCGCGATCTGGACGATCAGCTGCGCGAGCGCTCGACGGGCGTCTCCCAGTTTGCGTCGGGCGTGGAGGTGTTCGTCGTCGGTCTGGCCAAGAAGGTGCTGCTGGCCAACAGCATCGGCGCGCTGTGGGACGTGTACAAGGCCGCCGCCGCGCCGAGCTGCGTGGGCGCATGGCTGGGCGTAATCGCCTTTTCCTTCCAGATATACTTCGACTTTTCCGGCTATTCCGATATGGCCGTGGGGCTGGGGCGCATGCTGGGCTTTGAGTTCATGCGCAACTTCAACTACCCCTATATTTCGCGCAGCATCACCGAATTCTGGCGGCGCTGGCACATATCGCTGGGCGCGTGGTTCCGCAACTACGTCTATATCCCGCTGGGCGGCAACCGCAAGGGCAAGGCGCGCTGGCTTGTCAATATACTGATCGTGTGGGCGGCCACCGGCCTCTGGCACGGCGCGAGCTGGAATTTCCTCCTGTGGGGACTGTATTTCGCCGTGCTGCTGATGCTGGAAAAGCTGTTCCTGCTCAAGGGGCTGGAAAGAGCGCCGCGCGCCGTCGGGCACATATACGCGCTGTTCTTTATCGCTTTGGGCTGGGCGCTGTTTGCGCTGGAGGATGTGGGCGCGTGCGGGCGCTATCTGGCCGCGATGTTCGGCCTGAGCGGCGCGCCGCTCTATACCGCCATGGACGGCTATTACATCACGAGCTATGCGCGCCTGTTCCCGATACTGATCCTCGCCAGCACGCCGCTGGGGGCGCGCGCGTGGCATAAGCTGAAGGAGAAGCCGCGCGGCGCAATGGCGCTCATACTCTGCCTGATCGCGCTCGTGCTATCGACCGCCTATCTGGTGGATTCCACATACAACCCGTTCCTCTATTTCCGCTTCTGAAAGGAGACGCCCCTATGAAAAAAGCGCTTGTCATTCTCTTCGTCGCTTTCCTGGGCGGCTTTCTCCTGCTGAACATCGCTCTGCCCGATCGGACGTTTTCCGATATGGAAAACCGCAATCTGGCCGGGAAGCCCGCGCTGTCGCTGGGAAGCGTCTTTTCCGGGCGGTTTGAGAGCGACGCGGAGAGCTATGTCACCGATCAGTTCGCCCTGCGCGATCATTGGATCGCGCTCAAGGCCTACGCGGAGCGCCTGCTGGGCAAGCGCGAGAACAACGGCGTGTACATATGCTCCGATACGCTGATCGAGCGCATAGACGAGCCGGACGCGGATCGGCTGGCCGCCAATCTGTCCGCTGTCAATCGCTTTGCCGAAAACAGCGCCGTGCCGGTCTATTTCACGCTCATTCCCTCGGCGGCGGAAATCTGGCGGGACAAGCTGCCCGCCGGCGCGCCCCGCTGCGACGAGCGCGCGCTGATCGAAAGGCTCGCCGCCGAGACGAAGGCCGTTTCCATCGACACGCTCTCGGCGCTCAGCGCCCACTCAGACGAGGCGCTCTACTACCGCACAGATCACCACTGGACGTCTCTGGGCGCGCTCTACGGGGCGCAGGCGCTTCTGGACGGCATGGGCATAGAAACCTGCGCCGCAGACAGCGCGCCCGTGCGCGTCACCGACGCGTTTTATGGCACGCTCTATTCCCGCTCGGGCGCGCGCTACATACAGCCCGACGGCATCGACGTTTATGTGCCGGGCGGCGAAATCACCGTCACCCACATCGAGGGCGAAAAGGAGGTCGTCACGGGGCTCTACGACGCGGAAAAGCTGGCCGTGAAGGACAAATACGCCTTCTTCATGGGCGGCAATCAGCCGCTGGCCGTGGTGCGGACGGGCAATGAGGGCAAAAAGCTCCTGCTGATCCGCGATTCCTACGCCGACTGCGAGATCCCCTTCCTGTGCGGCGCGTTTTCCGAGATTCACGCGCTCGATCTGCGCTATTACCGCGACAGCCTGAGCGCCTATATCGAGGAAAACGGCATAGACTGCGTCGCGATCTCCTACAGCCTGCGCTCGTTTGTCGGCGACACCAATCTGTTCTTCCTGAATCGATAAAAAGCTCACTCCATGCGGCCTTCCCGCCTGCGGTACTCCTGCGGCGAGAGGCCGTATTCTTCTGAAAAGGCGCGGTAGAAGCTGTGTACGGAGCCGAATCCGACCGAAAACGCGACGTCCGCAATGGACTGACCGCCCTCCCGCAACATCTCAGCCGCCACGCTCACGCGTTTTTTCGTCACGGCCTGCCGGAGGGACACGCCGTAGCGCTTTTTGACGAGGCGCGACAGCTGGCGCGGGCTGACGAAGAGCTGAGAGGCCACAAAATCCGCCGTCAGAGAATTCATAAAGCAGGTGTTGATGAAATAATCCAGCTGCGACGCGCGCTTCAGATCGCGGTCGGACAGCGCCTGCGCCGTCTCTGCACAAGCGCCGCCGGTCGTGCCGGCCAGCTCGCAGAGCAGCAGCGTCAGCTTGAGCGCGGGCAGGCAGTCGTCCGCGCCGGCATAGTCGGCCAGTTCGGAAACGGACGCGCAGAGCGAGGGCAGGTCGCGCGCCTGTACGCCGCAGAGCGCGTTCAGCCGCCCGAACAGATCCTGACCCGCAGCGCGCGGATGGCGGATGAAGCGCACGCCGACCGCCCTGTACGCGCTGAGCGCGCCCGCCACGCGCGACACATGGCGCACATTGGCCGGAATCATCGCCAGATCGCCCGCGCGCAGCCTGATTTCGCCCCTTTCCGTGCTGATGACCACTTCACCGGCGGTGCAGGCGAACAGTTCGTGATAAGCGTGCGTGTGCGGCGTCATGTCGACCAAACGGCTGTCGAACTGCGCGCCGCCCTCCTCGACGAGCAGTTCGACCGTCACATTTTCCACATGGACGCTGTAGACGCGCCGCTCCGGAATCACAATTTGCACGGTTATTCCTCCATTTCCATAAAAAAGCCGTTCCCGCCCCATTATGGCGGCGAGCGGCGCGTTTGTCAAGACGGGATTTTAGGCGATGCCGCACAATTCGGCGGCGCATCAGGCGATGTCTTTCCCGCCATCTGCGGCATGCAAATTTCTCGATTTACCTCCAGTAAACCTTCGAAATCTGCATTTGCATCTGACGAAAAATCCATTCGCCGGCCGACCACCTCGTTTGTGCGGCGTCGCCTTTACAGAATCAGCCGTCCGCGCGCAGGAATGTCCTGCGGCGGCATTGCTCTGCGGTCCAATTTGTGATATAACCTCTTATGGAGCGCATCGCAGAAGGCCGCGTCGCCGGGCGCTCTCAAAATCACGCCAGAATGCGAGGCTCTTTTTATGCGCCGCATTGCGCTTCCGCGCCCCATGCTGATGCTGATGATTGTCACCGCCGCGCTGATCACCGCGACGGGCGTCGTCTTCAGACAGTCGCTTATCAACATACTGCCGCTGTATGTGTCGCTCTGCGTGGGGCTGCTGCAGTCGCGCGTCAGCCGCACCGCCTATCTGATCGGCGCGTGCAATTCGCTGCTCTATGCCGTGGTCTACGCGCACTTTAAGCTCTACGCGTCCGCCGCCTATGCCGTGCTGTTTTCGTGCACGATTCAGTTCGCCACCTATTTTCGCTGGAAGCGTCGCCCGCAGGGGCAGTCGACTGTGTTTCGCGCCCTGACGAACCGGCAGAGGCTGCTCGTCGCCGGGTTGTTTGCGCTCTGCTGGGGCGCGGCGTGGCTGATACTCTCCCGCGCCGATTCCGGCTATCGCATACTCGACATTTCCACATCGCTTCTGGGCATACTCATTTCGCTTTTGACCATGCTGGCCTATATCGAATACGCGCCGCTGATGATACTCTCGGGCGCGGTCAATATCGTCCTCTTCGCCGCCATGCTGCGCGAGCATCCCGCGCAGATCACATATCTGATATACGCGCTCTATTCGATGGTCTGTCAGATCATTGCGCTGAAGAGGATCATGCGCCTCTACAGGGAACAAATCTCTCATGAAAAGGAGAAAATACCATGAACAAGCGTCTCGTCTTTCATCTGCCCAACAGCGAGCAGTCCGGCCGCAACAGCGAGGGCTCCTTCCTGCGCGCGCCAAACGGCGACATACTCTTCGCCTACAGCCACTTCAGCACCGGATTGGGCGACGACGACGATCCCTGCGACATCGCGCTCATACGCTCCCGCGACGAGGGCGAAACATGGAGCGCGCCGGAGATCATCGCCCGCGCATCCGATTTCGGCGTGAAGAACATCATGAGCGTGTCCGGCATGACGCTCAAGGACGGCAGCTTGTGCTTCTTCTTCATCGTCAAGGAGGACTCGGACGGCTCGAGCCATCTGGGGCGCGCCGTTTCTCAGGACGGCGTTCACTTTGCGCCCATGACCTGCTCGTTCAAGCACGTTCAGCGCGGCTACTATGTGTTCAACAACGACCGCTTCATCCGACTCTCCGACGGCCGGATCGCCGCGGCGGCCGCCAAATACAGCTGCGCGCGCACGCAGGAGGAGGACGAATACTGCCTGTTCTCCGAGAGTTACGCCATGCCCGTCTGCTTCGTATCGGACGACGAGGGCGCGTCGTTCACCGCGACGAATGCGCGCGTCGCACTGTCCGGACGGCTGGCGCAGGCGCAGGGCATGGAGGAACCCGGCATCATCGAGCTGAAAAACGGCGTGATCTGGCTGTGGGCGCGCACAATGCTGTGCTATCAGTATCAGTGCTTCTCGCTGGACGGCATGGACACGTTTACCCCGCCGGAGCCGTCCGAGTTCACATCGCCGCGCGCGCCCATGGAGCTGCATCGCCTGTCGGACGGCACGATTTTCGCCGCCTACAACCCCGTGCCGCACTATAACGGCGTAAAGCACCGCTCCTATCTCGGCCGCACGCCGCTCGTGCTGCGCTCGTCCACCGACGACGGAAAGACGTGGGGCGAGCTGTTCACCCTCGAGGACGATGAAAACGGCAACTACTGCTATCCGGCGATGATCGAAACGCACGATCGCGCGCTTTTGTGCGCGTATATGAGCAGCCACTGCGACGAGAGCGACCCGCAGCACATCACTTTTTCAGACCAGTCGCTGTCGATCATGAAGGTCGCTCTGGACGGCTGAGCGCGCGCCCAAAGACCAGTGCATAACGGCACAAAGCGCCCCGCGCGAGGAATTTTCTCCTCCCGCGGGGCGCACTTTCAGTTTACGGAAACACGGCTCAGCGCTTCTCGACGACCTTCACGCCGATGACGGCCTTCTCGCCGTTGATGTTCCACTCCTGGGACACGGCGCCTTCCTCGGGCGTGCCCGCCGTGACGGACAGCGCCAGCACGCCGCGCATGATGTCCTCGGCGCCCTTTTCGGCGATGGCGGACAGCTTGTCGTCGGCCTCGATGGTCACGGCGATGCGGTCGGTCACGTCGAAATCGGCGTCCTTGCGCATGGTCTGGATCTTGCTGATCAGCTCGCGGACATAGCCCTCCTCGATCAGCTCGGGCGTGAGGTTCGCGTCCAGCACGACGGTCATATCGCCGTCCATCTGCGCCACGAAGCCTTCCTTCTGCATCGGGCGGGTCAGCACGTCGTCCTTGCCCAGCTCGACGAGGGTGCCGTCCAGCTCGAAGGAGACGGTCTCGCCGCGCTCGAACGCATCCACGACGGCGTTGCCGTCCATGGTCTTGAGGTGCGCGCCGATGCGGCCGAGCAGCTTGCCGTAGCGCGGGCCGAGGGTGCGCATCTGCGGCTTCAGCTCATAGGTGGTAAAGTCGCGCGCGTCGTTCACGAAGCGGACAGACTTGACGTTCAGCTCGTCGGCGATCAGCTCGGAGACGGCCTCGTCCAGCGCCGCGCCCTTGATGTACATGGCGGCGATGGGCTGGCGCACCTTGATGTTGGCGACGTTGCGGCAGGCGCGTCCCAGCTGCACGGCGGCGATGACCTCC
>CAKUAV010000002.1 GCA_934636425.1 uncultured Clostridia bacterium | reverse complement strand
CGGCGGAATAGGAACGCAAGATACCGCAAGCCGTCTCTTTTTTCCTGACAAAGGAAAAAAGACAGGCGTGAACTGAGGCAAAAAGCCGTAACAGAACCGCAAGGCCGGACGCGCGCCGAGGGAATTGCCGTGACAGGAACGCAAGGACGCGCGCCGAGCAAACCGCCACGACAGAACCGCAAGGCCGGACGCGCGCCGAGGGAATTGCCGTGACAGGAACGCAAGGACGCGCGCCGAGCAAACCGCCACGACAGAACCGCAAGGCCAACCGTGCGCCGAGGAAACCGCCGCGACAGGAACGCAAGGACGCGCGCCGAGCAAACCGCCGCGCCAGAACCACATTACCGGACGCGCGCCGAGAAAACCGCCGCGCCAGAGCCGCAAAACCGCGCACAAACCGAGGACAAACCTCCGCGCCCCAATTTCGCATTCCGAATTCCGCATTCCCCCCGCCGTTCCCCCGCGCGCACAATCGCCTGTGCCGGCGCTAAAACCGGCCAGACGCAAACATTTCGCCGGCCCGCAAGCCGCCAGCCCATAAAGCGGAGGAAAATGCGCCGGGCGGGAGCTACACTGCGGATGGAAGCGCCGGCGCGGATGGGCGCGCTGCCCCGCGGGCGGCAATTTGCGATTCGCCTGTTCGAACAAAAGCCATCGCGCGAGACGGAACACTCCGAATCGCGCGATGGCTTTTATTTCACTTTTTACAGCACATAGCCCAGCACGCACACATATTGCAGCGCGCTGCCCAGCAGCACAAAGACGTGGAATATCGCGTGCATATAGCGCTTGTTCTTCTTTTTGCCGATGTTGTAGAGCACCGCGCCCAGCGTGTAGGACACGCCGCCCATGAGCAGCCATGTAAAGCCCGCCCTGCCCACGGCGTCCAGCACAGGCCTGATCGCCACGACGACGCACCAGCCCATGGCGATGTAGCAGATCATGGACAGGCGGCTGAATTTTTTCAGATCGATCGCGGTGAACACTGTGGCCATGGCCGCCAGAGCCCACACCACGCCGAATATCGCCCAGCCCCAGCCGGGATGCACCGGCCGCACGGCGCACAGCATGATCGGCGTGTATGTGCCGCCGATGAGGAAGTAGACCGCGCAGTGGTCGAGCACCTGCATGACCTTCTTGCCCGTCGATGGGCGCAGGCCGTGATAGACGCTGGACATGGTGTAGAGTATGATCAGCGACGCGCCGTAGATCGACGCGCCCACGACGCCCCACGCGCTGCCCGCGAACGCCGCCTTCAATATGCACGTCACCGTCGCGACGATGGCGAACGCGCCGCCCACAATGTGAGAAATGAAATTGAACAGCTCCTCGCCGCGGGTGTAGCCGGGCAGCTGTCGGTCGCTGAGCTTTGTTCTCGTCATGGCGCTTCCTCCTTATTTCGATCTCACGTCGTCGCTGCTCAGGAAGAACAGCGCCAGCGTGCCGGGGCCGACGTGCGAGCCGGTCACCGGCTCATAGCACACGGTCAGTATGTCCCTGGGCGGCTTTTCGCGGCGCAGCAGCTCGGCCAGCGCCTCGGCGTCCTGCACGCAGCCGGCGTGCGCAATGCCTATGGTCTGGTCGGCCGCATCCACGACCAGCTCGTTATAGCGGTCGGCGAGCGCCTTGATCGCCGCCTTGCGGCCACGCACGCGGCCAAAGCAGACGATCTTGCCCTCCTCGTTGCCCTTGAGCAGCGGCTTTATGCTCAGTATGTTGCCGGCCAGCGCCGCAACGCCCGATATCCGGCCGCTGCGGTGGAGGTATTTGAGATCGTCCACGCTGAATACCTGACACATGCGATGGCGCAGCGCCATCAGCTCGTCGGCGTTTTCATCGAGGCTCGCGCCCTCCCTGAGCCGCTGAGCGGCGCGCAGCACCAGCAGCCCCTCGCCCAGAGACGCGCTCAGCGTGTCCACCAACCGGATCCTGCGCTCGGGGAATTCCTCGCGCAGCGTGACGGCCGCCGATTCCGCCGAATGATACGCGCCGCTGACGCCCGAGGACATTCCCACGAACAGTATGTCCTGCCCTGCCCGCAGCAGCGGCGTCATATGGTCGATATAGCGCTGGGGCGTGATCTGCGATGTCACATAGCGCGTGCCGCGGCGCATGCTCTCATAGTAGGCCTCGCCGTCAAAGCTGTGCGTGTCAAGACAGGTTCTCTCCTTCTCGTCCTTTGAATCAAAAAAAGAAAACGGAATGGCGCGAATTCCCTGCGCATCCAGCATGGCGCTGTCCAGATTGGCCGATGTATCCGTTACAATGATATACATGGTTATTTCTCTCCGCTTCATCTTGTATTCGATACTAGATTACCATATCGCGTCCCGCTTGTCAAGGGAGAGGCCGCGCTTTTTCATCTTTTCACAGGATTGACATGATTGCGCCCTTCAGGCCAAATCTTGGCGAAATCTAATCGTTTCATTCGCCATAAAGCCTTGACAGGAGCGCTGCGTTTGGTGTACTCTTTTATACAGCGGAAATAAGGAGGCAAAATATGCTGCATCATCTCTACATTCTGGTGGCCGGCATTGTATTCGGCCTGGCCAATGTCATTCCCGGCGTGAGCGGCGGCACGATGGCCGTGGTGTTCGGCCTGTACGAGCGTCTCATCGATCTGGTGGCCAATCTGCGCACAAAATGGCGCAAGGAGCTGCCCTTCATACTCGTGTTCGGTCTGGGCGCGGGCATCGGCATACTGGCCTTTGGCAAGCTGATGAAGTGGATACTGGCCAACTATCCCACCGAGGCCAATGCGTTCTTCATCGGCATCATACTGGGCAGCATCCCCATGCTGGTCAGGCTGACGTTCAAGCAGGGAAAGAAGTGGCATGTGAGCTTTTCCAACATACTGCCCATGCTGATCACATTCGGCGTCATGATCCCCATGGCGCTGGCCGATACCAGCGGCGCCAAGGAATCGGCCGTGGCGGCGCAGGTGACCAGCTTCAATCTGGGCAACACGCTTCTGTACATACTCTACGGCGTCATCGCCATATCGACGATGATCATTCCCGGCATCAGCGGCTCGTTCGTCATGCTGCTTCTGGGCTTTTACGGCACGATCATAGGCGCTGTGGCCGATCTCAATTTCCTCGTGCTCATTCCCTTCGCCATAGGCTGCCTGATCGGCCTGATCACGGTCACCAAGCTCATAAAGTGGCTGCTGGCCAAATATGCCGAGCCGTCCTATTCGGCGATACTGGGCTTCGTGTTCGGCTCAATCCTGTGCATATTCCCCGGCTGGAGCGCCATGCTGGCCTTCTGGCCGATACTCATGGTGGCGGTCGGCGTCGCCGCCATCACGCTGTGCAACCGCATATCGGGCTGACGAGCCTTTCAAAGACCGGAGCGCCGCAAAGGGGCCTCGGTCTTTTTTGTATGGAGAGATGCGTTGCGCGCCGCCGCCCTTCGTGATATAATATGAGGCAATCATCATCAGGGAGGCGAAGCGCCATGATCACCGACAGCTTTGACAACCGTACGCCCGCCATCATCAATCCGCGCATCGGCGAAAACGCCGTGCCGGTCGATGCGTGCATCGTCACCTTCTCGCACGAGATCGAGCGCTTTGTCGCCGCGCATTATCCCTGCGAGCGGGTCGCGTCCATCTGGTTCGCGACGGGCGAGACGCCCATCTATCGCTTTGAGCATAAGGGCCATGTCTTCGCCTTTTACAGGACGTATGTCGGCGCGCCGGCGTGCGTGGCCACGGTCGAGGACAGTCTGGCCGGCATCAGGACAAAGAACTATGTCTTCTTCGGCGGCGCGGGCTGCCTGAACCGGGAGATCGCGCACGGGCGCGTCATGGTGCCCACGGCGGCCTATCGCGACGAGGGCACATCCTATCACTACGCCCCCGCAGCCGACTATATCGCCGTTAAAAACGCGCCCTTCGTGGCCGGTTTTATGCGTGCAAACGGCCTGCCCTGCGTTGAGGGCAAGACGTGGACGACCGATTCCTTCTATCGCGAGACGCGGGGCCATTTTGAAAAGCGTAGGGCGGAGGGCTGCATCTCGGTCGAGATGGAGTGCGCCGCGCTTCAGGCCATGTGCGATTTCCGCGGCCTTGAGCTGTATATGTTTTTGACGAGCGGCGATCTGCTCGACGCGCCCGAGTGGGACGCGCGCCGCAAAGAGAACGACGCGACCGGCACACAGCACGACGCGGGCCATTTCGATATTGCGCTCGAGCTGGCGGCCGCCGTGGCCGGGCACTCGTGACAAAAAGCAGCGCCGCGGGGAGCGTCATTGGGCGTCCCCTGCGGCGTTTTTCTTTGCGCTATTTCGATTTCTTCGCGAATATGATCAGCTTGCTGAATATGTAGTTGAGCACGATCACGATGACGTTGCTGGCAATCTTGAGCGCAAGCCCCCAGATATAGAGGTGCTCCGGCGCGACCAGCCGCGGCCCCAGGCCGTCCACGCCCAGCATCATGATCGCCTGATCCAGGAGCCCCGTGCCCAGCCGGCAGGCCACGAACGCGCCCATCTCGCGCAGCACGGCGGCAAGGCCGCTCGCTGTGCTCTCAAACACCCAGCGCCGGTTGGTGTAGTAGGCGAAGGCGACGGACAGCGTCCAGGCCAGCGCGTTCGCCCAGCCGACCGCCATGCCCAGATAGGTGGCCGCGCCGTAGACGACGATGTTCACCAGCGTGGTCAGCGCGCCGAAAAAGAGATAGGAAATCAGCTTCCAGTGCTTTTTGATCAGTTCCCTCATGCCATATCCTTTCATTCGAAAAAAAGCAGTTTGTTTCATCGGATAAGACGCTCTTTCCGCCCTCATGGTTGCCCTTTTGCCATTGTAGCACGGGAAAAAACGCGCCGTCAAGCGGCTTTTTGTTGACTGCGCTCATAGCCTGTGATACAATAATAAAAAATGTGTGGAGGAATTCCTTTCGATGAAGCAGATCATACTGACCGGCGACCGCCCGACCGGCCGTCTCCATGTGGGGCATTATGTCGGCTCGCTCAAGGAGCGCGTCCGGCTGCAAAATTCCGGCAAATACGACGAGATCTACATCATGATCGCCGACGCGCAGGCGCTCACCGACAACGCCGAGCATCCCGAGAAGGTGCGCGGCAACATCATGCAGGTGGCGCTGGACTATCTGGCCTGCGGCATCGATCCCGCCAGATCCACGATATTCATACAGTCCATGGTGCCGGAGCTGACCGAGCTGACGTTCTACTATATGAATCTGGTCACGGTGTCCCGCGTGCAGCGCAACCCCACCGTCAAGGCCGAGATTCAGCAGCGCAATTTCGAGGCCAGCATCCCCGTCGGCTTCTTCTGCTATCCCATCAGTCAGGCGGCCGACATCACCGCCTTCCGCGCCACGGCCGTGCCGGTGGGCGAGGATCAGCTGCCCATGCTCGAGCAGTGCAAGGAGATCGTGCACAAGTTCAACGCGGTCTATGGCGACACGCTCACCGAGCCGGAAATCGTGCTGCCGGACAACAAGGCCTGCCTGCGCCTGCCCGGGATAGACGGCAGGGCCAAGATGAGCAAGTCGCTGGGCAACTGCATCTACCTCTCCGACACGGAGGAGGACGTGAAGGCCAAGATCATGTCCATGTACACCGACCCCACCCACATCCGCCGCGAGGATCCCGGCCACACGGAGAACAACCCGGTGTTCATCTATCTGGCCGCGTTCTGCCGCGACGAGCATTTCGCCGAGTTTTTGAAGGACTATGCCAATCTGGACGAGCTGAAGGCGCACTATGAGCGCGGCGGGCTGGGCGACGTGAAGGTCAAGCGCTTCCTGAACGACGTGCTCCAGTCCGAGCTGCGCCCCATCCGCGCGCGCCGCGCCGAGTGGGAAAAGCGGCCCGAGGACGTCGTGGAGCTGCTCAGAGCCGGCAGCGCGCGCGCCGAGCAGACCGCCGCGCAGACGCTTAACGACGTGCGCCGCGCCATGCGGATAGACTACTTCGAGAACGGAAATCTGCTGCGCTGACGGTATGCAACGAAAATATACGCGCATGCCTTCCCGCGTTGCTTGCGCATTGCGGCGGACGCGGTGTATAATCTCCCTGAATGGAAGAGTGGGGAGGCTGAAACCGTGTTTGGAGATACGCTGAAAACGCTGCGCCGGAAGGCGGGGCTTTCGCAGGGGGAGCTGGCCGCGCGCATGAACGTCGTGCGGCAGACCATATCAAAGTGGGAGAACAATCTGTCCATGCCGGACGTCGATCAGCTGGTCGCGCTCTCCGGCATACTGGGCGTGCCTGTGGGGACGCTGACCGGCGCGCCCACGCCCGAGCCTGACCGCGCGGACGTCGAAAGGCAGCTCGAGCTGATGCGGCTTTTATCCGCGCAGCTGGGCAGGCGGCCGCGCGCCTTCAACGCGCTCATGGCGGCGGGGCTGGCGCTGGCCGTGCTGGGCGCTGTGTTCGCGATTGCGATCATGGCGCTGGCCACGCTGAACGACGTGACGCTGAACGGCTGCGTCGGGCTGATCGGCCTGATTGCGGGCTACGGCGCGGCGGGGCCGATGCTCGCCAGCCTGATCGCGGCGCTCGCGGGCGTTATTCTGCTGGCCGCCGGCGCATATCTGCGGGAGCAAAGATAGGGAAAAGCAAAGCTCTTTATAAAAAGGCGGACTGCCCTGACCGGGGCGGCCTGCCTTTTTATGCTGGAAGGAGAAATTTCTGCCAATAAATGGCAGGAGGAATTTTACCATGCGGCGGGGTTTGTTCTTGAAGAAGATTCTGGCGTTCGTACTCTTGGCGGGGCTGTTTCTCGGCGCTGAGGCCTATGCAAAGCCCACGGCGCTGACCGACGAGCAGGCGAACGCCATCGCCATGCTGAACTATATCACGGTGCTGACGCAGGACGTCAACGCCTCGAAGAACAGCCGCCTGTACATGGAGCAGGCCTATTCCTCGCTGATCAACAACACCTATCCGGGCGCGGTGGACAGCCGCACGCTGAGCCAGCTGACCGGCCTGCTGGACACGATGGAACGGTATAGAATGGCCGCGCTTCAGCGCGAACGGCTCGAGTACATCTATGAGCAGAATCAGGCGCAGGCGATCCGCGCCGCCGTGCCGAATCCGTTGAGCATGATCAGTGCTGTTCAATCTTTTCGCCCGAGCAAGATCGCCGCGGCCGTCGTCTATATGGCGGTCGATTCGATCACCAGCTACACGGCGTATACGGCGGAGGCCGACCTGCAATACCTCATGGCCGGCTGGGCGCTCGACGATGAAGAGGCCTCCGCGCTTCACGAGAGCCGCAGGAATACGTTCGCGTATATGATCAACATGGTTGGCGAATACGAGCTGCCCGGCGATCTGACGCTGACGGAGAGCAGCGTCGAGGAGTTTGTCAAGTGGAAGAACAACGAAAACGTCGTCGGCCGCATTCAGTTTCTGGAATCCAATCAGGCGGCCTATCAGTCCTATGGCGAATACTGGCTGCTGCTGGCGCAGAGCTATTATGACAACGGCGATTATGAAAAGTGCCTGGACGCGGTGCGCGCCTACGGGGACATGAACAACCGCATCTTCCGCAAGGATTACGAGCTGGCCAATGTGCTTCCGTCGGCCATTTCCGCCGCGGAGCAGCTTTACAGCGGCAGAAAGTACGAAAGCGTCGCCGCAGCCTATGTGCAGACGCTGCTCGACAACACCGATCACGACGACTGGGCGCTCCGGTATTACGCCGCGCAGGTGTATATCGACCTCGCTGCCCAGACGAATGACCGCGCCTATCTGAAAACGGCCTATGGCATCGTGCTGGACAACGTCAACTATCTGGTCGGCGAGCAGCAGAGCCTGAACGCGGCCTATATCGCGCCCGTTCAGAAGGCCGCCGTGCCCAAGGATGCGACGAAGAACGTGAAAAAGCAGATTGAAAACGCCAACAAGGCGCTCGAAGAGACGCGCAAGACGGAACTGCCGCCGGTGTGCGAGCCGCTGCGGCTGAACTGCGATCTGCTGTTTGCGCTGGCGGACGAGCTGGAAATTTCGGAGAGCGAGCGCCAGAAGATCGACGGCATACTGCACCTCAAGGGCGCGCCGATCTTCCTGACGGAGGCGCTGGACGACGCGTACTGGTTCCTGCATGATTCCACGCCGGAGGGCGAGGACGTCGACATTGAATTTGGCGGAACGAAGATCACACTGCCCGCCGCGTGCTGCACGAGCGACGCGCTCATCACAGTGACCGTTCAGGAGGCGGACGCCGCCGAGCCGGTCGTTCTGACGGACTGGAAGGTGGATGCCGTGAAGCGCGTGACGGAGGACGACGTGTCAACCTATCGCGTGGTCTATACCAGCGAGGAAGCGCGCCGCCATGAATGGCAGCCGGGCGCGGCGATACAGCTGGATATTCAGCCCAAGGCGGACGCCGATCTTCCGGCGTATCATTTCGAGTACACCACAGAGGGCACCAAGAAGGCGTGGTACGACTACCTGAAGGTCTGGGATGGCCATAAGAACAACTGGTACGACTACGCCAAGGTCTGGGAAAACAGCGTTGTGTTCGAGCAGGTGAAGTAAGTGAAGAAGAGGGTTATCGCGCTATTGCTCGCGGCGGCGATGTTTGTGACTTGTATGCCGCCGGCTTCGGCTCATGAACGTAAAGAGCATGACAGCGAATTGGAATGGGTTTTGTTTGGAAATCGAGACTACAAAGATACTCATCCCATTGATGCCGATACGATTCAGGCGCTGGAGGACGCTGTTTACCTTGCGGTCGATCAGTATAATGGAAACGGGAAGAAAGAGCTTGAAAATTTGAGAAGCATGGGAGTAAGAAATCTCCCGCGCTCTATCGACGAGTTTGATTTTTCGGGAAACTATGCGCATCGGAAATATACGCATAGAGGGTGGGACTTGGAGTATTCCGAGAAAGCTCATTGGCCAATTCGTAAGAGCATTTTGACGAACACTGTTCAGAAGGTGCTTTTTGACGCTGAAAATAAGCCTCTTTCGTGGTTCCCATGGCTTTCTGAAAAAGTCTACAGCACGCCCGAACTGAGAAAACAGAGAGACAGCTTTTGTGCGCTGCTATACTATGTTCATATACTGGGCGACCATATAGAAGCCAAAAAGTATACGCAGCTGGCGTACGTCGCGCCGCTTACTCAAGTGCATGACGCGCAAAATCCGGGCATAATTCCGGATCTTGAACAGCACCTGAGCGTCGTGTTTGCATCGCAAAAAGCTTCGTCTACATATGCTGCGCTCATGGGCGAATTGGATAATTTGAAGCTGAAGGCAGAAAAGCTGGATTCCTCCACGGGCGGTGTAAATACGCCGGAGAAGTTTGCAAAATACCATCAATGCGCCGAAGACCTTCTCAAAACCCTGTCAGATTATGTTCCCCAACTGCTGAAGAACGAACCGTTTTTCAGCAACCACTTCAAATAGCCGGAAGAGCTGAAGCCGCATATCCGGCGAACAGCAGGACAACAAAGAGCCGCCTGAGCGAAATCAGACGGCTCTTTTGCTGTGTATGTACTCAGGCTGCGCTTATTCCCACTCGATCGTCGCAATCGGCTTGGGGCTGAGATCGTACAGCACGCGGCACACGCCGGGAACTTCGGCGAGTATGCGCTGCGTGATGGTCTCAAGCACATTCCAGGGCAGCTCGGGCACGGTGGCGGTCATCGCGTCCACGGTGTTGACGGCGCGCAGTATCACCGGCCAGTCGAAGGCGCGCTTGCCGTCGCGCACGCCGGTGGAGCGCATATCCGGCACCACGGCGAAGAACTGCCACACCTTTTCGGTCAGGCCGTTTTTGTCGAACTCCTCGCGCACGATGGCGTCGGCCTCGCGCAGCGCGTGCAGGCGGTCGCGGGTGATCGCGCCCAGGCAGCGCACGCCCAGACCGGGGCCGGGGAAGGGCTGACGATAGACCATGGCGGCGGGCAGACCCAGCGCCACGCCGACCATGCGCACCTCATCCTTGTAGAGGAGCTTGATCGGCTCGACCAGCTGGAAGGACAGACCCTCGGGCAGGCCGCCCACATTGTGGTGCGCCTTCACGCCCTTGCTCTCGATGATGTCGGGATAGATTGTGCCCTGCGCGAGGAAATCGATGCCCTCCTGCTTGCGCGCTTCCTCATCGAACACATGGATGAACTCCTCGCCGATGATGTGGCGCTTCTTTTCGGGATCGGACACGTTTTCGAGCTTGTCGAGGAAGCGGTCGGTCGCGTCGACGTAGATCAGATTGGCGTCCAGCTGATTGCGGAACACCTCGACGACCTGCTCGCTCTCGCCCTTGCGCATCAGGCCGTGGTTGACGTGAACGCACACCAGCTGCCTGCCGATGGCCTTGATCAGCAGCGCGGCCACGACGGACGAATCCACGCCGCCGGAGAGCGCCAGCAGCACCCTGCTCGAGCCCACCTGCGCGCGCACCGCGGCAATCTGCTCGTCGATGAACGCGTTGGCCAGCTCGGGCGTTGTGATGCGCTGCATGGATTCCGGGCGCTTGTTGTTTTCCATATCGGTGATCCTCCCATATCGCTGTGTAGTTTGAATGATCTGTATTATTATAGCGGATGCGATCGACTTTTTCAAGCGGCTGCGCGCAAAAAAGCGGACGCCACGCTTGTGGGCGTCCGCTGAGCCTGTGGATCAGATTTCGGGCACGTTGACCTCGACCTCGTGGCCGCAGGCGCTCGAGCGGATGATGCCGTCGATGATGGCCTGATTGTAGATGATTTCCTGCCACGGTATGGGGGAAGCGCCGTTGTTGAGTATCGCGTCGCAGAAGTCGCGGCACTTGAGGAAGAAGAAGCTCTTCTTGTTGTCCTCGTTCTTCTTGGGAATCTTGACCTCGACCTGATTGCCGTCGATGTCCTTGTAGAGATAGATGTCGCCGACGCCGCCGTCCCACGCGCCGCCCCAGTTGACCTCGGGATGGGGGGACTTGACCTTAAGGCCGGCCTTTGTGCCGAGGAAGAGCGTGTCGCCCATGGTGTCCATGTGCATCGCCCAGCTCATGCGGAAGTCCATCACCAGACCGTCCTCAAAGCGGATCAGCGCGCAGGTGAAGTCGTCCACGGAGAACTCGCCGCCGCCCTTGACCGGATCGTAGTATTCGGGGTTCTTTCCGAAATAGTCGGACGCGTAGGCGGACACAGTGACCGGCTTTCTGTAGCCGACCGCGTTGAGCGCCATGTCGAGGCCGTAGCAGCCGATGTCGGCCAGGCAGCCCACGCCGGCCAGATCCTTCTGCACGAACGTGCGGCCCGGGATGCCGCGGCGACGGCCGCCGCCGGTCTGTATGTAGTAGATGTGACCCAGCTCGCCCGAGCGCACCAGATGCTTGATCATCTTCATGTTCTCGCCGTAGCGGGGCTGGAAGCCTATGGTCAGGATCTTGCCGGTCTCCTTCTGGCACCTGGCCATTTCGACGGCCTGATCGAGCGTGACGGACATGGGCTTTTCGCACAGCACGTGCGCGCCGGCGCGCATGGCCTGGCAGGCGCAGACGTGGTGCTGCGTGTTGTAGGTGCACACGGACACGCCGTCGGGCTTGAGGGCGAGCAAGTCGTCGTTATTCTCGAAGGCGGGCACATTGGTCAGGCCGAACTCGTCCAGGAAGGCGCGCGCCTTGCCGGGCACGATGTCGGACGCGCCGATGATCTCCACATCGGGCATATCCAGATAGGAACGGATGTGGGAATGGGCGATGCCGCCCGTGCCGATGATGCCGATACGCAATACGCTCATGATCTAAACTTCCTTTCAGTGCGTTATTTCGCGCCTTTATTATAGCAGAGCGGCGGGGAAAAGTAAACCGCTAAATTCAGAGCGCTTCTCGAAATTCCGCGGCCGGTCTTTCATGTTCGAGCGCCGCTCGGAAAAAACGGCGTATTGGCTCTTCACGAAAATGCGGGAGAGAGGATGAGCAAGCGCATCGCAAACAACAGGACGGCAAGAACCGCCCTGCCTTCACATGGCGGGCTCAGACTGCCTAAAAAACCTCAGAAAGCTCGAAATCGCTGGCGCCGTTTCGCACTTCCAATCGTATCCGGCGGCGTGTACGGCGGGGGACGATTTTTGCGGCGGAAAGAGCGGCAGGGGAGCTTGCTTTCCCATTCGCCAGCGCGTCAAAACCCTTTTGACAAGCTGTGCTGCCCTTTCATGGCAGGCCGTGAAACGCGCGTCCGCTCTGGGCTTTCCATCAGCCCTCCGCGGCGCGCTGTCTTTGCGCGGCACGGCCGATAAAAAACGCACCCCGAAACGAAGCGGTTTCAGGATGCGGATGTGCTTTACAGATTGAACGCCTTTTCGATGTCCTTGACCTCGTCGGGGGTGATCATGACCAGCGGGCCGATGTCCTTGGCGGCGATGATCGCCTTGGCGCTGTAGTCGAGCACCTCCAGGCGGTCGAAGGCGTTGAGCAGCGAGCTGCCCGAAACGATGACGCACTGGTTGCTGACGATCAGCACCGGCGAGGTTTCGCTCAGCGCGTCGGCGGTGCCCACGGGATCCAGCGTGGAGGCGGCGTAGGGCAGGCGCTTGACGTTGCGCAGGTTGATGTAGCTCTCCGGAATGGTGCGGGAATCAAACTCCGCGTCGGTGCAGGCGAAGGCCATGATGGCCGGCGGATGCGCCACGATCACAGAGCCGATCTCGGGATGGCGGTCATAGATGGCCTGATGCAGCAGCGTGGAGCGGCTGGGGGTCTTGCCCTCCTCGCACATGCCGTTCTTGATGCGCACGATGTCCTCGGGCTCGAGATACTTTCTGTCCATGTAGTAGGGCGTGATCAGGAAGGAGCCGTCCGAGAGGCGCTGGGAGAACGTGCCCTGCGTGCTGTTGAACAGGCGCTGATCGTAGGCGCGGTGAATGAGCTGGCACATATCGCGGCGGGCGGCGCACTCCTCGCTGCTGATCTGGCGGGCGACGAACGCGTCCAGCGGCGGATGAGCCTTGGAGGCGTCCAGATTGATCTGGGTCTGGGTCAGCTCGTTGGGCGTGCCGACCTTGCGGGCGTCGATCTCGATGCGGCCGCAGAAGTCCAGCGTCTCGAACGCCATGAAGGCGTGGAACAGATCCTTCGCGCCGCAGCACACGCCGTGGTTTTCCATCATGACGGTGTTGTAGCCCTTGGCGAACTCGCCGGAGAGGTACTCGCCCAGCTTTTCGCTGCCGGGCACCTCGTATTTGGCCATGGAGACCTCGCCGCAGATCTGGGACACGCTGGGCACCAGATGGGTGTTGGGAATCTTGCGGGCGAGTGAGAACGCCACCAGCGTCGGCGGATGGGCGTGCAGTATGGCGTTGAGGTCGGGGCGCAGTCTGTAAATATCGCGGTGGAAGGGCAGCTCGACAGAGGGCTTGTGCGGGCCGATGATCTCGCCGTCCTTTGTGACGCGCATGATGTCGTTGCGGGTGAGGCTGCCCTTGTCGATGCCGGAGGGCGTGATCCAGATGTCGCCGTTGGCGTCGCGGATGGACAGATTGCCGCCGGAGGTGGTGGTCATGCCGTACTGATAGATGCGGTCCATGATCATGACCAGCTGATCGGCGGGATGCAGAAGATCAAATCTCATACTTTTGCCTCCTGAATAACGTTTTGTTCCCATTTGCTTTGACGCTGTACTCTATTCAACGCGCCGCGTCCCTTTTCCTGCCGCAGCATGAAATATAAACTGAATTGTAACCCGCGCGGGCGCTGTGCGGTCGTTCTTTACACCGGCGGGCAGAATGTGCTATAATAAAAGCGAAGGGAGGAGTGCCAATATGGGATACTGCCTGTGGTGTCAAAGGCTGACCGGCGCAAAGTGCGCGCGGTGCGGCGCCAAAACGCGCGCGCCCAGAGACGACGATCCGGTGCTGCTGGCCGTGCTGGACGGACTGCACGCCGATATGATCTGCCCGCTGCTGGATGAAAGCGGCATACTCAACTATCGCCAGAGCGACATGAACGCGCTCATGGGCACGTCGGGAGACGCGCTGCGCCTGAAGGGCGTAAAGCTCTATGTGCCCTGCGCGGCCTTCCCCCGCGCCCGCGCGCTGATCGCGGGGCTGTTTGCGGACGATCCCGCCGTCATGAACAATCTCGAGGCGGGGGAGAGCGCGTAGAGCGTACAAAAAAAGCTGCTGTCATGGGCCTGACGGCAGCTTTTGCATGCTTGCCCGACGAAGATCAGCTCGATTGGCGACACGGCGTTCTGCGTCATCGTGACCGTGAGGGCATAATCGCCGCCGGCCTCGATGGTTTCATCCGGCGCATATTCCCTGAGAGCGGCGGTCTCGTCCATGATCTCGCGCTGATAGAAATCGGGCATGGCGGGGCTGCCCGGCTCCAGCCGCTTCTTACAGGCGCTGCAGCTCTGCGCGTCCATGCGCCGGTGTTTGAGCGTGCGGCGGCCGCGCAGCCCGCCAAAGCGTATGGTCATGTTCTCGTTTCCGCAGGATCTGTAGAACTCGCCGCAATGCCGGCAGGCCGGCGCGGCGACGCGTCCGCACTCGTCCACTGTGGGAATCAGGCCCATCAGCGGGTCGTCCGGCGTGATATTGTTTGAACCGTGTGATTTAACTTGCATTTTCTCATCGGCGGGCGTAAAATAGAGACAATCGTACAGGAACGACTGTGACGGAGAATCGTCTGCAGGGCGCCGAAAGCAGAGAGCGCGGTTCATGGGCTGGAAAGCCGCGCATGAGGCCTCAGACATCCCATCTCCCGAGTCCGCGCGAAAGCGCCGTCTCGCCCGCGATACGGGGCGCGTGAGCCGGACGGCTCTTTCAGGCCGTCAAGCAGGGTGGTACCGCGGAGCATTTCAACACGCTTCGTCCTTGCATTATGCGAGGACGGGGCTTTTTTGTATCCGCGCGAAACCGGACTGAGGCCGCACTTGAAACCACACTTGTGAAACCACACTCGAAAGGAAGTTTTTCTGCCATGATGAAGGTCAGCAATCTCGTCACAAAGCGCTTTAAGGAGACCCCCGCCGACTGCCAGATCGCCAGCCAGGCGCTGATGATGCGCGGCGGCTATATCAAGAACGTCGGCAACGGCATCTACACGCTCTCGCCGATCACAAAGCGCATCACCAAAAAGGTCGAGGCCATTCTGCGCGAGGAGATGGACGCGATCGACGGCCAGGAGGTGCTCTTTCCGGTGACCATGCCCGCCAGCCTGTGGGAGGAATCCGGCCGCTACGAGAGCATCGGCAGCGAGATGCTGCGCTTCACCGATCGCTCCGGCGCGAAGATGTGCCTGGGCATGACGCATGAGGAGGCGGCCGTGCAGTACGCCCGGGACATCGCCGACAGCTACAATCAGTATCCCTTCATGATCTATCAGATACAGACCAAGTTCCGCGACGAGCCCCGCTGCCGCGGCGGACTGATCCGCGTGCGTGAGTTCACCATGAAGGACGCGTATTCCTTCCATACCTCTCAGGCCGATCTGGAGGCCTATTATCAGCGCTGCTATGACGCGTATCACCGCATATTCGCGCGCTGCGGCGTGCCCGAGGTGGTGGCGGTCTGCTCCGATTCCGGCATGATGGGCGGCAAGATCTCGCACGAGTATATGCTGCTCACCGACATCGGCGAGGACAGCATCGTATTGTGCAATGAGTGCGACTACCGCGCCAACATGGAGGCCGCGCCCAGCCTGATCGAAAACGAGACGGGCGAGATGGAAGAGCTGCGCAAGGTGGACACGCCGGCCGAAAAGACCATAGAGGATCTGTGCGACTTTTTGCACATCAGGAAGGAGCAGACCTGCAAGGCGGTCATCTATCAGCGCAATGAGGACGACTCCTATGTGCTGGTGTTCATACGCGGCGATCTGGAGGTCAACGAGACCAAGCTGCGCAATTATCTGAAGGCCGAGATCCATCCCGCGCTGGTGACCGAGGAGAGCGGCATCACGCCCGGCTTCGTCGGCCCGATCGAAAACAAGGGACGCTTCACCATCGTGTTCGATTCCTCGCTCAAGGGCGTCGCCAGCCTGGCCACCGGCGCGAACGAGGCGGACAAGCACTATGTCGGCTTCAACATCGAGCGCGATTACGGCGCGGTCGAGTATGTCGACGTGGCCAAGGCAGTCACAGGTGGCGTCTGCCCGGTGTGCGGCAAAAAGGCGCTGCGCATCTCCCGCGGCATCGAGGTGGGCAACATATTCCAGCTGGGCGACAAGTACACCAAGTCCATGGGCATGACCTATGTGGACGCGGACGGCGCGCTCAAGACCCCCATCATGGGCTGCTACGGCATCGGCGTGGGCCGTCTGGTCGCCTCCGTGTGCGAGGTGCGCCACGACGATTACGGCCCCATCTGGCCGATCTCCATCGCGCCCTGGCAGGTTCAGATCTGCTCGCTGCGCGCCGACAACGAGGAGGTCGCCGCCGAGTCGAAGAAGCTCGCCGAGACGCTCGAGGCGCGCGGCATAGAGGTCATCTGGGACGATCGCCCCGTCAGCGCCGGCTTCATGTTCTCCGACGCCGATCTGTTCGGCGTGCCTGTGCGCGTGGTCGTCAGCCCCAAGGGTCTCAAGAACGGCACAATCGAGGTCAGCGCCCGCGACAAGTCCATGCAGGAGAAGATCCCCGTGGCCGAGGCCGCCGATTTTGTCGAAAAGTATGTGAAGGATCAGCTCGCCGCGCTGGGCTGCCCGATGAAATAATATTTTCTCACAGCGAACGCCGCCTGTCGGATGCCGACGGGCGGCGTTCGCGTCCCTCATTGTTCGTAAAAGCCGAGCGGCGCGCGGAACGCCCGACAAGGAAAATTAACGCGGCGCATCGAAACGCCCCTGCGGAAAAAGTGAATAACGCATTCGCTTCAAATGACAAAAAGCGCTTAAAAAGGCCGCGCGCCGCGCTCCAAATGAATAAACACACCCGGAAGCGCTCGAAACGGCATAAAAACATTGTTCGGAGGCTGGATTATGAATCCGCGTGATTTACAAGAACATTGTTGATCTCCGCGCGGAAAATGTGTATAATAACAGCGACAACAGGGAACAATGTTCGTAAAACAGGAGGTCGCCATGAAAAAAGCAGCCATTGTGATGGGGAGCGACAGCGATCTGGGCAAGGTCAAGAGCGCGGCGCTCACGCTGAAGGAGCTGGGCATACCCTTCGAGATGAGGATCATATCGGCGCACAGAACGCCGGCCGAGGCGGCGGATTTCGCGAAAAACGCCGAGCAGAACGGCTTCGGCGTGCTGATTGCGGCGGCGGGCAAGGCGGCGCATCTGGCGGGCGCGCTGGCGGCCAACACGGTTCTGCCGGTCATCGGGCTGCCGATCAGCTCTTCCACGCTGGACGGGCTGGACGCGCTGCTCTCCACGGTGCAGATGCCCTCGGGCATGCCGGTGGCCACAGTGGCGATCGACGGCGCGCGCAACGCGGCGCTTCTGGCGGCACAGATGCTTTCTCTTTGCGACGGCGAGCTGCGCGAAAAGCTGCGCGCTCTGCGCGAGAGAAACACGCAGGCCGTGATTGAAAAGGACAGAAAGCTTCAGGACGAAATTGATAAAATATTGGAGGCGTGACAAAGATGGAAAAGCGTGAAATGATCTATGAGGGCAAGGCCAAGAAGGTTTATACGACCGACAATCCCGAATTGTACATCGTCTCCTACAAGGACGACGCGACCGCGTTCAACGGCCTCAAGAAGGGCGCCATCGCCGGCAAGGGCGCGATCAACAACCAGATGAGCAATCTGCTGATGCGTATGCTCTCCGAGCACGGCGTGCCCACCCACTTTGTCGAGGAGCTCTCCGAGCGCGACACCGTGGTGAAGAAGGTCTCCATCGTGCCGCTGGAGGTCATCGTGCGCAACATTTCCGCCGGCTCCTTCGCCAAGAGATACGGCGTTGAGGAGGGCATCGTGTTCGACGAGCCGACGATCGAGTTTTCCTACAAGAACGACGATCTGGGCGATCCGCTGATCAACGACTATCACGCCCTGGCGCTCAAGCTGGCCACCCGCGAGGAGATCGAGACCATAAAGGCCATGGCCTTCAAGGTGGACGAGCTGCTCAAGGAGTACTTCAAGAGCATCGGCGTGGATCTGGTCGACTTCAAGCTGGAGTTCGGCCGCCTGGCCGACGGCACGATCATCCTCGCCGACGAAATTTCGCCCGACACCTGCCGCTTCTGGGACAGCAAGACCCACGAGAAGCTGGACAAGGATCGCTTCCGCCGCGATCTGGGCGGCGTTGAGGAAGCCTATCAGGAAATGATGAAGCGCGTCAAGGGCAAGTGAGGAGGCGGCACAATGGTCAATTCCCGATCGGACAGCTACGCGGCCGCGGGCGTGGACATCACCGCGGGCTATAAGGCGGTCGAGCTGATGAAGAAGCACGTCGCGCGCACGATGATTCCGGGCGCGGACTGCGACATCGGCGGCTTCGGCGGCGTGTTTGTGCCCAATCTCGCGGGCGTTAAGCAGCCTGTGCTGGTCAGCGGCACAGACGGCGTGGGCACAAAGCTCAAAATCGCCTTTCTGATGGACAGGCACGACACCGTGGGCATAGACTGCGTCGCCATGTGCGTCAACGACGTGGTGTGCTGCGGCGCTCAGCCGCTGTTCTTCCTCGATTACATCGCCTGCGGCAAGAACGTGCCCGAGCGCATCGCCGACATCGTCTCCGGCGTGGCGGAGGGCTGCGTTCAGGCCGGCTGCGCGCTCATCGGCGGCGAGACGGCCGAGATGCCCGGCTTCTATCCCGAGAATGAATACGATCTGGCCGGCTTCAGCGTCGGCCTCGTCGACGGCGACAAGATCATCGACAACAAGACCATGGCCGCGGGCGACGTGATTCTCGGCCTGCGCTCCTCCGGCGTTCATTCCAACGGCTTTTCGCTGGTGCGCCGCGTGTTCGATGTGGAAAAGCGCGACATGAAGGCGCATGTGGACGAGCTGGGCGCGTCGCTGGGCGAGTGCCTGCTCACGCCCACCCGCATCTATGTGAGGAGCATACTGGCGCTCAAGGCGGCCTGCAATGTGAAGGGCGTGTCCCACATCACCGGCGGCGGCTTCTATGAAAACATTCCGCGCAGCATCCCCGCGGGGCTGTGCGCGCGCATCGAGAAAAAGGCCGTGCCCGTGCTGCCGATATTCGATCTCATTGCCAAAGAGGGCGGCGTCTCCGAGCGCGATATGTTCAACACGTTCAACATGGGCGTGGGCATGAGCGTGGTCGTGCCCAGGAGCGAGGCCGATCGCGCGCTCGAGATCCTGAAGGGCGCGGGCGAGGAGCCTGTCGTGCTGGGCGAGATCGTCTCCGGCGAGGAGCGCGTTGTCATATGCTGAAGACGCGCATCGCCGTGCTGGTTTCCGGCGGCGGCACAAACCTTCAGGCGCTGCTTGACGCGCAGGCGCGCGGCGAGATTCCCTGCGGCGAGATTGTGCTGGTGGTCTCCGACAAGGAGGACGCCTACGCGCTCGAGCGGGCGAAGAAGTACGGCGTTGAGACGGCCGTGCTGAGCCGCAGAAAAAAGGCCGACCGCGCCGCGTTCGAGGACAGGCTTTCCGAGACGCTGGCCGCGCACGGCATTGAGATGATCGTTCTCGCCGGCTTCATGGTGATTCTGAGCGAGAACTTTGTAAAGCAGTACCCCAGGCGCATATTGAACGTTCACCCCTCGCTCATCCCGT
Source organism: uncultured Clostridia bacterium (assembly GCA_934636425.1). Classification (GTDB taxonomy): domain Bacteria; phylum Bacillota; class Clostridia; order Christensenellales; family Aristaeellaceae; genus Firm-10. The sequence goes on along the minus strand of CAKUAV010000002.1, from coordinate 42,077 downwards.
CCTTCTGCGGCGCGGGCTATTACGGCCTGCGCGTTCACGAGGCGGCGCTCGAGCGGGGCGTGAAGGTGACCGGCGCGACGGTTCACTATGTCAACGAAATTCCCGACGGCGGCGAAATCATCGCCCAGAAGGCGGTGGCCGTCGAGGCGGGCGATACGCCCGAAACGCTTCAGCGCCGCGTGATGGAGCAGGCGGAGTGGATACTGCTGCCCCGCGCCGCGGCCATGGCGGCTCAGAGAATAGCGAAGGAGAAGGAGTCATGAACGTCATCGATCTGAAAACGGCCGTGTCCGCGAGCAGCTATCCGGGGCGCGGCATCATCATCGGCGCGAACGAGGACGGCCGCGCCGTCGTCGCCTATTTCATCATGGGACGCAGCGAGAACAGCCGCAACCGCATCTTTATGCCTCACGCCGACGAGCTGCGCACAGAGGCCTTTGACCCCACGCTGATGAAGGACCCCTCGCTGATCATATACAATCCCGTGCGCGTGCTGGGCGAGAGCACAATCGTCACCAACGGCGATCAGACCGACACAATCTACGACCACATGGTCTCCGGCGGCAGCTTCGAGACAGCGCTGTCCACCCGCAGCTTCGAGCCGGACGCGCCCAACTACACGCCCCGCATCAGCGGCATCGTGACAATGAAGGGCAAGGGCTTTTCCTACAAGCTGAGCATATTGAAGAGCATGGGCGGCTCGGCGGCCTCCTGCGCGCGCTATTTCTATCATTACGATATGCCGGTGAACGGTCTGGGTCACTTCATCCACACCTACAGCGGCGACGGCCATCCGCTGCCCTCCTTTGACGGCGATCCCACGGCGGTTTCACTGTCGGGCGACATTGACCATATCACGCAGACCATCTGGGAGAATCTCGATTCGGAGAACAAAATCGCGCTGTTCGTGCGCATGATCGATCCCGAGGTTCACTCCTGGACCACCCGCATCGTCAACAAGAACAAGTAAAGGAGCGTGCGCACCATGGCCAATGAAATCCAGCTCAAATACGGCTGCAATCCCAATCAGAAGCCGGCCCGCATTTTCATGGAGGACGGCAGCGAGCTGCCCGTCAATGTGCTCTGCGGCCGCCCCGGCTACATCAATTTTCTGGACGCGCTCAACGGCTGGCAGCTGGTCAGCGAGCTGAAGGCGGCCACAGGCCTGCCCGCCGCCGCGTCCTTTAAGCACGTCAGCCCCGCCGGCGCGGCGGTCGGCCTGCCGCTTTCCGACGTCGAGCGCAAGGCCTGCTTTGTCGAAAAGGCCAGGCTCACGCCTCTGGCGTGCGCCTATGCCCGCGCGCGCGGCGCCGATCGCATGTCCTCATTCGGCGACTGGGCGGCGCTGAGCGACGTGTGCGATCTGGCCACCGCCAAGCTGATCTCCCGCGAGGTGTCCGACGGCGTGATCGCCCCCGGCTACACCGACGAGGCGCTCGAGGTGCTCACGAAAAAGCGCAAGGGCGCGTATAACGTCGTCCAGATCGATCCTTCTTATGTTCCCGCAGCGCTCGAGCGCAAGCAGGTGTTCGGCGTGACGTTCGAGCAGGGCCACAACACCGTCAAAATCGACGAGAGCCTTCTGGAGAACCGCCCCACCGCCAACAAGGACATCCCCGAAAGCGCGGCGCGCGATCTCATCGTGGCGCTGATCACGCTCAAGTATACCCAGTCGAACTCGGTGTGCTATGCCGAAAACGGCATGGCCATCGGCGTGGGCGCGGGTCAGCAGAGCCGCATCCACTGCACGCGCCTGGCCGGCAACAAGGCCGATCTGTGGCATCTGCGCCAGCATCCCAAGGTTCAGGCGCTCTCATTCGTCGAGAGCCTCGGCCGCCCTGAGCGCGACAACACAATCGATCTGTATCTCTCCGCCACCGAGTCCGCCGACGTGCTGGGCGACGACGTGTGGCGCAGCTTCTTCACAGTGCGTCCCGAGCCGCTGACTGAAGAGGAGAAGGCCGAGTGGCTCAAAGGCTTCTCCGGCGTGGCGCTGGGCAGCGACGCGTTCTTCCCCTTCGGCGACAACGTCGAGCGCGCGCACCGCAGCGGCGTGAGCTATATCGCTCAGCCCGGCGGCTCCATCCGCGACGATCACGTCATCGGCGTGTGCGACAAGTACGGCATCGCCATGGCGTTCACCGGACTGCGCCTGTTCCATCATTAACAAATTGATAGGCGTCTTTCCCTGTGCGATAACGGGGGAAGGCGCTTTGACATCCTATTTTGCAAATCGCAGGAGAATGAGCTATGAACATCATGGTTGTGGGCGGCGGCGGCCGCGAGCACGCGATTATCAAAAAGCTGAAGGAAAATCCGCGCGTCGAGACCATATACGCGCTGCCCGGCAACGGCGGCATCGCGCAGGACGCTGTGTGCGTCGCCATCGGCGCGAAGGATCTGGACGGAATCTGCGCCTTTGCGGCCGATCACAGAATCGATTACGCCGTTGTCGCGCCGGACGATCCGCTGGCGCTGGGGCTGGTCGACCGGCTGGAGGCGATCGGCGTGCCCTGCTTCGGGCCGCGCAAAAATGCCGCGATCATAGAGGGCAGCAAGGCGTTTTCCAAATCGCTCATGAAGAAATACAGTATTCCGACCGCCGCGTATGAGATCTTCACCGACATGGATGCGGCGATTGACTACGTCCGCTCGGGCAGCGGCGCGGTCGTGGTCAAGGCCGACGGGCTGGCGCTGGGCAAGGGCGTGTTTGTCTGCGCAAATCGAGACGAGGCCGAGCAGGCCGTCCGCTCGATCATGGGCGAGCGCATATTCGGCGAGAGCGGCGCGAAGGTGGTCGTCGAGGAGTTCCTCGAGGGTCCCGAGGTGTCCGTGCTTTCGTTCACCGACGGAAATGTCGTCGTGCCGATGGTGTCGTCCATGGATCACAAGCGCGCGCTGGACGGCGACGAAGGCCCCAACACCGGCGGCATGGGCACCATCGCGCCCAATCCCTTCTATACGCAGGAGGTTGCCGAGCGCTGCATGCAGGAAATCTTCCTGCCCACCATACGCGCCATGAAGGCCGAGGGGCGCGAGTTTCGCGGCTGTCTGTATTTCGGGCTGATGCTCACAAAGGACGGCCCCAAGGTCATCGAGTACAACTGCCGCTTCGGCGATCCCGAGACGCAGGTGGTGCTGCCGCTGCTCAAGACCGATCTGCTCACCGTCATGCAGGCCACGACCAGCGGCACGCTGGATCAGCTGACGGTCGAGTTCGATTCGGGCGCGGCCTGCTGCGTGATTCTCGCCTCGGGCGGCTATCCCACGCACTACGAAAAGGGCAAGGAGATCGTCGTGACCGACGAGGAGAAGCTCAAAGGCGCGACGGTCTATCACGCGGGCACGGCGCTGAAGGACGGCCGTCTCGTCACCAGTGGCGGCCGCGTGCTGGGCATAACCTGCACCGCGCCCACGCTCAGCGAGGCCGTGAAGAAGGCCTACGACGCGGCGTCGGGCATAACGTTTGAGGGCGTACACTTCCGGAAGGACATCGGCGCGCGGGCGCTGCGGGAGGTAAAATAATGGTATACAGGCTGTTTGTTGAAAAGAAGCCGGCGTTCCGTCAGGAGGGACGCGCGCTGCTCAATGATATGCGCTCGTTCCTGGGCGTGAAGGCGCTCGAGGACGTGCGCGTGATCAACCGCTACGATGTGGAGCACATTTCCGCGGACGTTATGGACAAATGCGTGGGCGCGGTGTTCTCCGAGCCGCAGGTGGACGATGTGACCACCGAGCTGGACGCGCGCGGCTACACCGTCTTCGCCACGGAATATCTGCCCGGCCAGTTCGATCAGCGCGCCGATTCGGCCGCCCAGTGCGTGCAGCTGGTCAGTCAGGGCGAAAAGCCCGCCGTGCGCACCGCCAGAATCTATCTGCTGCGCGGCGATCTGAGCGAAAGCGACCTTTTGAAGATCAAAAAGCACCTCATGAACCCGGTCGAGAGCCGCGAGGCCTCGCTCGAGCCGGTCGAGACGCTCGACATGAAGACCGAGCCGCCGGTGCGCACGCCGGTCGTCGAGGGCTTTATCGGCATGGACGATCAGCAGCTGGCCGATGTGGGCAACGCGCTCGCGCTGGCGATGGATCTCAATGATCTGCGCTGCTGCCGCGACTACTTCCTCGGCGAGAAGCGCGATCCCACGCTCACCGAGATCCGCATGCTGGACACCTACTGGTCGGATCACTGCCGCCACACGACGTTCCTCACCGCGCTGGACGAGGTGACCATCGACGAGAACGACGCGCGCGCGGCCTATGAGCGCTATATCGCCGTCCGCGAGGAACTGGGGCGCGGCGAAAAGCCGGTCACGCTGATGGACATGGCCACGATCGGCGCGAAATATCTCAAAAAGACCGGCAAGCTCACCGATCTGGACGAATCCGAGGAGATCAACGCCTGCACGGTGCGCATGAAGGCCGACGTGAACGGCCACGACGAGGACTGGCTGCTGCTGTTCAAGAACGAGACGCACAACCACCCGACCGAGATCGAGCCCTTCGGCGGCGCGGCCACCTGCATCGGCGGCGCGATCCGCGATCCGCTCTCCGGACGCGGCTACGTCTATCAGGCGATGCGCGTGACCGGCGCGGCCGATCCGACCCGCCCGGTCGAGGACACCATTCCCGGAAAGCTCCCTCAGCGCAAGCTGACCACCACAGCCGCCGCCGGCTATTCCTCCTATGGCAATCAGATCGGCCTTGCGACCGGCATTGTGGACGAAATCTATCACGACGGCTACGCGGCCAAGCGCATGGAGATCGGCGCGGTCGTGGGCGCGGCCCCCGCGGAAAACGTGCGCCGCGAGACGCCCGCGCCCGGCGACATCATCGTGCTGCTGGGCGGCCGCACGGGGCGCGACGGCTGCGGCGGCGCGACCGGCTCCTCCAAATCACACAGCCGCACGTCGCTTGAAACCTGCGGTGCGGAGGTGCAGAAGGGCAATGCGCCCGAGGAGCGCAAGCTGCAGCGGCTCATGCGCGATCCGCGCGCCACGAAGCTCATAAAGCGCTGCAACGACTTCGGCGCGGGCGGCGTGTCGGTGGCCATCGGCGAGCTGGCCGAGGGTCTTGAGATCGATCTGAACGCCGTGCCCCGCAAGTACGACGGCCTGAGCGGCACAGAGCTGGCCATCTCCGAATCGCAGGAGCGCATGGCGGTCGTGCTGGCGAAGGAGGACGTCGACGCGTTCATCGCGCTGGCCGAGGGCGAGAACCTCGAGGCCACCGTCGTGGCGACCGTCACCGACAAAAAGCGGCTGGTGATGCGCTGGAACGGCGATGTGATCGTCGATGTGGCGCGCGTTTTCCTCGATTCAAACGGCGCTCAGCGCCACGCCCGCGCGCATGTGACGGCCGGCGAGGCGTACAAAAAAGACGTGCCCGCCGATTTTGTCGAGGGCATGAAGGCGCTTTCCGCCGATCTGAACGTCTGCTCAAAGCGCGGCCTGTCCGAGCGCTTCGACTCGACAATCGGCGCGGCCACTGTGCTGATGCCCTTCGGCGGCAAATATCAGCGCACCCCGATACAGGCCATGGTGGCCAAGCTGCCGGTCATGGGCGGCAAGACCACAAGCTGCTCGGCGATGAGCTGGGGCTATAACCCGCTCGTGACGGAAAAGGATCCCTATCGCGGCGCGTATCTGGCCGTGATCGAGTCGCTCTGCAAGCTGGCGGCCTGCGGCGCGGGCATTGACAGCGCGCATCTGACCTTCCAGGAGTATTTCGAGCGCATGGGCGCGGCGGAGAGCTGGGGCAAGCCCATGGCGGCGCTGCTGGGCGCGCTGGACGCGCAGCTGGGTCTGGGCGTGGGCGCGATCGGCGGCAAGGACTCCATGAGCGGCAGCTTTGAGAAGCTGCATGTCCCGCCGACGCTGGTGTCCTTCGCGGTGTCCACGGCGCACATCGGCGACATCATCTCGCCCGAGTTCAAGCGCGCCGGCTCCCGCGTCGCCTATCTGAGCGCGGAAAAGGATGAAAACGGCCTGCCGAATGCCGGCAGCGTGCGCGCGCTGTGCGAGCGTGTGACCGCGCTGATCCGCGAGGGGCGCGTGCTGTCCTGCTGGACGCCGGGCTTCGGCGGCGTGGCCGAGGGCATACTGAAGATGGCCGTGGGCAACGGCATTGGCTTTAAGTTTGACAAGGCGTTCGGCATTGAGCGCGCGTTCTCGCTGGATTACGGCAGCTTCATTCTCGAGCTGGCGCAGGGCGCGGATGTGGGCGAGATCATCGGCCAGACCACATCGGACGGCTGCCTGAGCATGGGCGGCGAGTCGGTATCGCTCTGCACGCTGACCGCGCTCTATGAAGGCCGTCTGGAATCGGTGTTCCCGAACAGCACGGTTAAGGATGAATCCGCCGTCGAGCCGTTCACATGGTGCGGCCGCACCACCTGCCATGAGGGCAAGCCGATCGGCAGGCCGCGCGTGCTGATTCCGGTCTTCCCCGGCACGAACTGCGAGTACGACACAGCCGCCGCATTCGAGCAGGCCGGCGCGATACCGCAGATCATGGTGATCAACAACATGAGCGCCGCCGGCGTACAGCAGTCGGTCGAGCGCTTCGCAAAGCTGCTTGACGAGAGCCAGATGCTCTTCCTGCCCGGCGGCTTCTCGGGCGGCGACGAGCCGGACGGCTCGGGCAAGTTCATAACGGCCTTCCTGCGCAATCCCGTGCTGGCCGAAAAGACCATGGCGCTGCTCAATGCGCGAGACGGCCTGATCGGCGGCGTGTGCAACGGCTTCCAGGCGCTCATCAAGCTGGGACTGGTGCCCTACGGCGAGATCCGCGATATGGACGACGCCTGCCCGACGCTGACGTTCAACGTCATCGGCCGCCACCAGTCGCGTCTGGCGCGCACCCGCGTCTGCTCGAACCGTTCGCCGTGGCTGAGCTATCTGCCGGTGGGCAAGGTGACGATCACGCCCATCTCTCACGGCGAGGGGCGCTTCATCGCCTCGGACGAGCTGATCGCGCAGCTGGCGAAAAACGGCCAGATCGCCACACAGTACTGCGACGAGACCGGCGCGCCGTCGATGGACATTTCGGTCAACCCGAACGGCTCCGTGCAGGCCATAGAGGGCGTCACCTCTCCGGACGGCCGCGTGTTCGGCCGCATGGCGCACAGCGAGCGCGCGGGCGAGGGTCTGTATAAGAACGTGCCCGGCGAGAACAGTCTGGCGATATTCCGCGGCGCGGTGGAGTACTTCCGATAAAATGATCCGTGAAGGCGACGGATGCGCTCAATATCCGCCGCCGTCACGGTTTCGGGTTTCATATCATCATCAGGAAAGGGCAGGATAACGATATGCCAACCGATATTGAAATCGCGCAGAGCACGGCGCTTGAAAACGTTTACGACGTCGCCCGGCGCGCGGGCATCGACGAGAAGTATCTCGAGCCGTACGGCCATTACAAGGCCAAGGTCGATTTGAAGCTCCTCTCTGAGAACCCCGCGCCGGACGGCAAGCTGATACTGGTCACCGCCATGACCCCCACCCCTGCGGGCGAGGGCAAGACCACGACGACGATCGGTCTGGCGGACGGACTGCGGCGCATCGGCAAAAACGCCGTCGTGGCGCTGCGCGAGCCGTCGCTCGGCCCGGTGTTCGGCGTCAAGGGCGGCGCGGCCGGCGGAGGATACGCGCAGGTCGTGCCCATGGAGGACATCAATCTGCACTTTACCGGCGATTTCCACGCCATCGGCGCGGCCAACAATCTGCTGGCGGCGATGATCGACAACCACATCTATCAGGGCAACGCGCTCGGCATCGATCCGCGCCGGATCACATGGCGGCGCTGCGTCGACATGAACGACCGGCAGCTGCGCTTCGTCGTGGATGGTCTGGGCGGCCGCGTCAACGGCACGCCGCGCGAGGACGGCTACGACATCACAGTGGCCTCCGAGATCATGGCGGTGCTGTGCCTCTCCAGCGACGTTTCCGATCTGAAGGAGCGGCTTTCGCGCATCGTCGTGGGCTATACCTACGACGATCAGCCGGTGACCGCCGGTCAGCTCAGGGCGGCGGGCGCGATGTGCGCGCTTTTGAAGGACGCGCTCAAGCCCAATCTCGTGCAGACGCTCGAGCACACCCCCGCGCTGGTTCACGGCGGCCCGTTCGCCAACATCGCCCACGGCTGCAATTCCGTGCTTGCGACGAAAATGGCCATGAAGCTGGGCGACTACGCCGTGACAGAGGCCGGCTTCGGCGGCGATCTGGGCGCGGAGAAGTTCCTCGACATAAAGTGCCGCATGGCGCATTTGAAGCCCTCGGCGGTCGTCGTTGTGGCGACGGTGCGCGCGCTCAAGATGCACGGCGGCCTGAAAAAGACCGAGCTGAATAACGAAAATCTCGAGGCGCTCGAGGCGGGTCTGCCCAATCTGCTGCGCCATGTGTCCAACATGACCGAGGTCTATCATCTGCCCTGCGTGGTGGCGGTCAACCGCTTCCCGACCGACACCGAAGATGAGCTCAGGCTGGTTGAGGACAAATGCCGAGCTCTGGGCGTGAACGCCGTTCTGAGCGAGGTCTGGGGCAAGGGCGGCGCAGGCGGCACGGCGCTGGCCGAGGAGGTCGTGCGGCTGTGCGAGCAGGAAAATGACTTCGCCTTCTGCTATGACGACGACATGACCATCCGCCAGAAGATGAACGCCATCGTGACGCGCGTCTACCGCGGCGACGAGGTTGTGCTCACGCCCGAGGCGAAAAGGCAGGTCAAAAAGCTGACCGAGATGGGCTGCGGCGCGATGCCCGTGTGCATGGCCAAAACGCAGTACAGCTTCTCCGACGACGCGAAAAAGCTGGGCGCGCCGGAGGGCTTCAAGGTGACGGTGCGCCAGGTCAAGGTGTCCGCGGGCGCGGGCTTCATCGTGGCGCTGACCGGCGACATCATGACGATGCCCGGCCTGCCCAAGGAGCCCGCCGCCGAGCACATCGACGTGGATGAAAACGGCGTGATCAGCGGCCTGTTCTAAAAAGATATGAAAAGCGCGCTTCGTTCGGCTCGATATGAGCGAATGAAGCGCGTTTTTCCGGACTCTTCACGAAAAGCCGGGGTAAGCGATGCGCGGCAGAGGGGCGCGAACAGCATGGAAGCAGGGATTGCACTGATAAACACGCATTTTTCCTTCTTTGTCCGTTCACTCATGGCGATGCCATGTCAGCTTGTCAAAAAAACATTGGCAAGCCGGTGAGCGGGGAAGCAATCAGTTTTTGCTCTGGAAAATGAGATTTTCAGGGCAGCAATCGTCCCGCACCCGCCGTGCACGCCGCCGGACGCGAGTGGATATTCGAAAGGGCTTCGCCTTTTCGCGCTCTCCGAGGTTATTTCGACAGTCTTTCATGGCGATGCCATCTGCTGCTATGGAATTGTACCTTACCCGGGATTCCGTGCAGAAGCCTTTTCTGATCAGTTTCAAAAATGCGGTGAATTCGACTGCGCGCCGGCGTATAAAAACCGGGACGCGGCCAGCGCCGTTCAGCGGAATTTCTCGCGCCACTGCCTTTGCAGCGCGTCGGCCTCCCTGTGGTATTCGCGGTAGGTCAGCAGCGCGTATTTTTCCTTGATGCGCTCCATCGGCCAGGCCGGATCGTTCGATTCCAGCCAGAAGCAGCCTTCCTCGGAATAGGAGCGGATTGTGACGGACGCGCCCAGATCGCGGCGGATATCGTCGAGCTGCTCGAAGTGGCGATCCATGTGGAAGACCTCGCCGGTCAGGTCGACGTCCGCCATGGCCAGCCCGTCCCAGCGCGCGCTTTCGGCCAGCGTGCGGGCGCAGGGATCGATGATGCGGGCGTGGCTGGTGCGCACCGTCGAGACGACGAAATACTGATTGTAGGCCGCGTATGTGTCCAGAAGATTGCCGCCGTCATAGGCCGCGTTCCAGACCACCAGCCGCGCGCCCTTTCTGGCCAGCTGGTTCCAGCCCTCGCGCCAGCCGATGTCAAAGCAGGTCTGCACGCCCATTTTGCCAAAATCCGTGTCGAACACCGGATAGTCGCAGCCGGGCAGCACATGATCCTCGGTCGATTCCTCGTACACCGGGTGCGCCTTGCGGTAGCGGCCGGCCTCGCGGCCCTGCCGGTCTATGAGCACGGCGCAGTTGTACTTGTAGCCGGGATATTTCTCGCTCGGCTCATAGTATGAAGTGAGTATATAGCTGCCGATCTCCCGCGCCCTGCGGCTGAATGCGCGCAGCATTTCCTCGCCGATTTCGCGGCCTCTGGGGTTGTTTCGGTCGCCGCCGGTCTTGAGGAATATCTCCGGGAAGCAGATCAGATCGGGCTTGTAGCCAGCTGCCGCATCGATCTTTTCCAGCGCGACGGAGAGCATCTCTTCCTGCGTCTTGCCGCGCAGAACCTCCTCGCGCATTGCCCAGGAGGCGATTCTCGTCTTTTTTCCCATGGTAACGCTCCTTTCTGCCGTTTCGTTCATTCATTATAGCCCGCGGCGCGGACAAAGTCAATTCCCATCGCGCAAATGCAGGATTGCGTCGCGATTGCCGCCGATATGAGTGAAAAAGCATAAAATAAACGTCGAAATCGCAGTTTTCACAATAAAATAATGCAAATTTGCATCCTCTAAGCGTCTGGACGATTGACAAGCGGCGCTCTGTGGGAGTAGAATAAAGCCATTCTCATAAGAGCGAGGGGGCTTTTTTTCATGTCCTATGTGGGTGACGTATTGTCCAATGTGATCGCAAAAAACCCCGGCGAGGCCGTATTCCATCAGGCCGTTACGGAGGTGCTGGAGACCATCGCGCCGGTTATCGACGCCAATCCCGCCTATGAAAAGGCCGGCATACTGGAGCGCCTGACCGAGCCGGACCGCGCGATTCTGTTCAAGGTGCCGTGGGTGGACGACAGCGGCAAGGTGCGCGTCAACAAGGGCTATCGCGTGCAGTTCAACAACGCCATCGGCCCCTACAAGGGCGGACTGCGCCTGCACCCCTCCGTCAATCTGGGCGTGATCAAGTTCCTGGGCTTTGAGCAGGTCTTCAAGAACAGCCTGACCGGCCTGCCCATCGGCGGCGGCAAGGGCGGCAGCGATTTCGATCCCAAGGGCAAGAGCGACCGCGAGGTCATGGCGTTCTGCCAGAGCTTCATGACCGAGCTGTACAAGTATATCGGCGCGGATATCGACGTGCCCGCCGGCGACATCGGCGTGGGCGCGCGTGAAATCGGCTATCTCTACGGCCAGTACAAGCGCATCACCGGCCTGTATGAGGGCGTGCTGACCGGAAAGGGCCTCACCTACGGCGGCTCGCTGGCCCGCAAGGAGGCCACCGGCTACGGTCTGGTCTACCTGATGAAGGAAATGCTGGCCACGAAGGGCGAGTCCTTCGAGGGCAAGCGCGTGGTCGTCTCCGGCTCCGGCAACGTGGCCATATACGCCGCCGAGAAGGCGACGACGCTGGGCGGCAAGGTGGTCGCGATGTGCGATTCCACCGGCTGGATCTACGACAGCGAGGGCGTTGATCTGGCGGCCGTCAAGCAGATCAAGGAGGTCGAGCGCAAGCGCCTGCGCGAGTACACCGCCTATCGCCCGAACGCCGAGTATCATGAGGACGGCGTGATCTGGGACGTGCCCTGCGACATCGCACTGCCCTGCGCGACGCAGAACGAGCTGCACGCCGAGCATGCCGCCGCGCTGATCAAGAACGGCGTGTTCGCCGTCGGCGAGGGCGCGAATATGCCCTCCACGCCGGAAGCGATCCATGCCTTCCAGTCTGCGGGCGTGCTCTTTGCGCCGGCCAAGGCGGCCAATGCGGGCGGCGTGGCCACCTCCGCGCTGGAGATGAGCCAGAACAGCCTGCGCCTGAGCTGGACGTTCGACGAGGTCGACGCGCGCCTGCATCAGATCATGGTGGGCATATTCAAGGAGACGGCCGCCGCCGCCGCGAAATACGGCCACGAGGGCGACTATGTGGCCGGCGCGAACATCGCGGGCTTCCTGAAGGTGGCCGACGCGATGCTGGCTCAGGGCGTCGTCTGATCGTATAAAAGCAAAACCGCATAAAACGAACCGCCGCGGCGATCGCATGGAGCGCGATGACCGCGGCGGTGATTTTTGCGTCGGAGAAAGCATGGCTTTGCACGGGGGATGGCGTGCGTCGCCTGTTCTGCGCGGCCATGCCGAGAATGTCGGCGGGTGTTGCGCGCTTAAAAAGGCAAGCAGGCTTCAGTACGGCGGCGCGGGAAACTCAGGCCATTGCCTGCACGGCGTAGATGAGATGATTTGTTTACTCCATGCGGCCATGCCATGAATGCCGGCGGGCGCTGCGCGCTGGAATCGGGGCGGCGGTACGGGGGAAGATTCAGATGTTGACTGTACGGCGCACGGGAGATAAGCACTGTCTGCCCTGCGCGGCCATGCCATGAATGCCGGCGGGCGCTGCGCGCTGGAATCTGGGCGGCGGTACGGGGGAAGATTCAGATGTTGACTGTACGGCGCACGGGGGATAAGCGCTGTCTGCCCTGCGCGGCCATGCCGAGAATGTCGGCGGGCGCTGCGCGCTTAAAAAGGCAAGCAGGCTTCAGGACGGCGGCGCGGGAAATTCAGGCCATTGCCTGCACGGCGTAGATGAGATGATTTGTTTACCCCATGCGGCCATGCCATGAATGCCGGCGGGCGTTGCGCGCTGGAATCGGGGCGGCGGTATGGGGGAAGATTCAGATGTTGACTGTACGGCGCACGGGGGATAAACTGTACGGCCTGCCCTGCGTGGCCATGCCGCGAATGCTGGCGGGCGCTGCGAGTCGAAAAAGCGAATGGGCTTCGAGCGGTGGTGCGGGAAAGGCGCTTGAAACGGCGGCAGGCCACGGTTTTGAATGCCCTCCCAAACGGTGCGGCAGGGCATTTCAAGAAGCGCGGCCTGCAAAAATTCATTCCATTGCCTGAGCGCCTGAACGCCGCCGAAGCCTCGGCTTCAATTTCCGTGCGTCAATCGAAATTTTGTCTGCGTTAGAACCCTTTCTGTACAGTCCTGCGCTCGGGGCTATTCCTGCGGCGCGTCCTCGCCGGCGAGCAGCGTCTGCAAAAGCGCGCGGAGCGCCTCCTTGGCGTTCGGGCCGACCGCCGCGCCCACGCAGCTGGGGCAGCCGCCTTCGCAGGGGCATTCGTCCAGCCGCTCGAGCGCCTCCTGAAAGAGCAGGCGGTCGGTTTCGTAGACGTGATCGCTCAGGCCGATGCCGCCCTCGACGCAGTCGTAGAAATACAGCGTGGGGCGCTGTGTGAACGGGTCGCGCACATGATAGACCACGGCGATGTCGCTGGGCGCGCACATGAGGTTGAGCGGCGCTATGGCGCGCATCATGTGGCACAGGCCGACCATCGCGTCCTGAAGCTGATCCTTCGGCCAGGCGGCCTCTATGCTCTCGGGGATCGTCCACCAGCAGGCGGTGGTCTGCATTTCCAGCTCGGGCAGCGTGACCGGCCCCCAGCCGAGGTTTTCGCGCGTGTCCAGCTTCATTTTCTTGAACATCCGCGTGATCGTGGACACCATGACCTCGCCGCGATAGCGCGTCATGGGGCCGGAGGGCTTTTCGTCGAACACGTCGAGCACCTTCATGCTGGTGGACAGATCCGCGTCGGTGTAGTAATCGACGTTGACCGCGCGCACATAGGCCTTCTTGTCGTCAAAGTCGAGCTGCTCCACCTGATACTGCTGCCCCTCATGGAGGTATATGGCGTACTGGTGCAGCAGCATCGGCACGGTGAAGCGGTCCATCTCGCCGATGACGCGGTGATGCGCGGGGTTCGATATGTCGATGATGACGAAATTCTGATCGCACGCAGAGCGCAGCGATATGCCGGCCTGCGGGAACTCCTCGGCCATCCAGTGATAGCGCCCGGCGACGTGCATGAGCAGCCCCTGCTCTGTCAGATAGTCGAGCAGCTCGCCCGTGCTGTCCAGATTGCCGAACAGCTCGCCGTCGGTAAAGGGCAGCTCGTAGGCGGCGCATTTGACGTGATTGAGCAGTATGTAGAGGTTGTCCGGATTGACCAGCGCCTGCTCGGGCGACTGGCCGAAGAAGTAGTCCGGGTGCGCCATCATGTACTGGTCGAGCGGGTCGCTCGTGCCGACGAGAATCAGCAGCGATTCGCCGCCGCGCCGCCCCGCGCGCCCCGCCTGCTGCCATGTGCTGGCGATGGTGCCCGGATAGCCGCAGATGATGCACACGTCCAGCTGGCCGATGTCTATGCCCAGCTCCAGCGCGTTTGTGGAGACCACCGTGCTGATCTCGCCCGCGCGCAGCTGACGCTCGATCTCCCGCCGCTGCGTGGGCAGATAGCCGCCGCGATAGCCGCGCACGCGCCCGGCGTTGCCCAAAGGATCGCGCACAGCGTCCTTGAGCCGGCGCACGAGCACCTCGACCGTCACGCGCGAGCGGGAGAATATGATCGACTGTATGTCGTTCTTGAGAAAGCCCTCGGCAATGCGGTGGGTTTCGCCGATGGCGCTCTTGCGTATGCCCAGCTGTCTGTTGATGACCGGCGGGTTGTAGAACACGATGTTGCGCTTTCCGGCGGGCGCGCCGTTGTCGTCGATCAGCCTGACGGGAGAACCGATGATCTGCGCGGCCAGCTCGGCGGGGTTTTTGATCGTGGCCGAGCAGCAGATGAACTGAGGATGCGCGCCGTAGAACGCGCACACGCGTCTCAGGCGGCGTATGACGTTGGCCAGATTGCCGCCGAACACGCCGCGGTAGGCGTGGATTTCGTCGATGACGATGTACTTGAGGTTTTCAAACAGCTTGACCCACTTGGTGTGATGGGGCAGTATGCCCGAGTGCAGCATATCCGGATTGGTCACAACCACATGGCCGGCGGCGCGTATGGCGGCGCGGGCGGGCGCGGCGGTGTCGCCATCGTATGTGTAGCACTTGATCGGCTCGCCCAGAATGTCTATGAGCGCGTACAGCTCGGCGGCCTGATCGGCGGAGAGCGCCTTTGTGGGGAAGAGGTAGAGGGCGCGCGCGTCGGGATTTTTGAGGATTGCGTCCAGCACGGGCAGATTGTAGCACAGCGTCTTTCCGGAGGCCGTGGGCGTGACCACGACGATATCCTCGCCGTCAAGCGCCGCCGTCACCGCCTGGCGCTGGTGGCTGTACAGCCTGTGGACGCCGCGCTTGTCCATGGCCTTTATCACGCGCGGATCGAGCGAATCGGGGAACGGCTCATAGCGCGCGGGGCGGGCGGGCAGCTCCTTCCAGCAGGCGACGTTCTGCATGAAGAAGGGATCGCTCTTGAGCGTCTCTATATACTGATGAAGATTCATGACGCACCTCCGTATAAAACTTCAACGATTATATTATACACCTCTTTCGACGAACATGGCGCTAAATCCTTGCAAAGCGGCCGATTCAGGGGCGTTTGGCTTGACAATTTTCCGGAAAAGGCATAAAATAAGAACGCAAGTATGGATTTTTTGGCCATACAGAAGGAGAATACAGGTGAGGATACTGGGCATTGACCCCGGACTGGGCACGCTGGGCTGGGGCGTGATCGACACGGACGGCGTAAAGCACCGCGTCGTGCAGTACGGCGCGATACTGACCACGCCGGGCGAGGCGCTGCCGCAGCGGCTGCGCGCGATATTCAAGAGCGTGACGCAGCTCATGGAGACGTTTCAGCCCGACGAGGTGGCCTTTGAGGAGCTGTTCTTTTCAAAGAACATCACGACCGGCATGGCGGTGAGCGCGGCGCGCGGCGTGGCGCTGGTGGCTGTGGCGGAAAAGACCGACAATCTCTATGAATACACGCCCATGCAGATCAAGCAGGCGATCACCGGCTACGGCAAGGCGGACAAGCATCAGATACAGCTCATGGTGCGCATGATGCTCTCGCTCGGCGAGATTCCGCGCCCGGACGACGCGGCCGACGCGCTCGCCGTGGCCATCACCCACGCCAACAGCATGCGCGCGGGGCAGATGTTCAGGATTAAATAGCAAAAAGCGAGTGAGGAGACGCTATGTACGCGCATATCAACGGCATTGTGGCCGACAAGGCTGAAAATACGCTGGTCATTGACTGCGGCGGCGTGGGCTATCTGATGACGGTGAGCGGCGCGACGCTCGCGCTGGCTCCGTCCGTCGGCGAGAAGATGAAGTGCTTTACGCACCTGAGCGTGCGTGAGGATGCGCTCGAGCTGTTCGGCTTCGCCACGCGCGAGGAAAAGACCATGTTCCTGAAGCTGACGTCGGTGAGCGGCGTGGGCGCAAAGTCGGCGATCGGGATACTCTCGGCGCTCAGCGTGCGCGATCTGTCGCTGGCCATCGTCACGGGCGATGCGGCGGCGCTTTCCCGCGCGCCCGGCGTGGGCAAAAAGACGGCGCAGCGGCTCATTCTCGAGCTGAAGGACAAGGTGGACAACGACGAGCTGGTGGGCGCGGGCGCGGCGGTCGCGCCTCAGTCGCGCGCGCAGACTCCGGACGCGGCGGGCGAGGCCATAGAGGCGCTCATGGCGCTGGGCTATCAGTCGAACGAGGCGGCGCGCGCCGTGTCGTCGCTCTTGCCCCTGCCCGAAACGGCGGACGAGATCATCCGTCAGGCGCTCAAGAGCATGCTCTAAGCGCCGCGTGCTTTTTTCAGAATTACGCGCCGAGTCTGTCTGAAGGATTGCTGCAATGCGGCCGAATCCATGACGTTCGAGCGCCGCAAAAAAACGCGCAGGACTTGCGGCTGTTTCTTCAGACGCACTCTATTGACCGGGCGGCGCTGATCCGCCGAAAGGATTGACATAGATATGGAAGACGAACGCCTGATTTCAACGAGTCTGCGCAGCGAGGACGAGGCGGAGGGCACGCTCAGGCCGCACTCGCTGGCCGAGTATTTCGGGCAGAAGAAGATCAAGGACAGCCTGGCGATATACATGCAGGCGGCGCTGACCCGCCATGAGCCGCTGGATCACATACTGCTCTACGGCCCGCCCGGTCTGGGCAAGACCACGCTGGCCGGCATCATCGCCGCGGAGATGGGACACAACATCCGCATCACCTCCGGCCCGGCCATAGAGCGCCCCGGCGATCTGGCCAGCATACTGACCAACCTCAACGAGGGCGACGTGCTGTTCATAGACGAGATCCACCGCCTGTCGCACTCTGTCGAGGAGGTGCTCTATCCGGCGATGGAGGACTACGCGCTGGACATCATGATCGGCAAGGGCCCTTCGGCGCGCTCGATACGGCTCGACCTGCCCAAGTTTACGCTAATCGCGGCCACGACGCGCGCGGGCATGCTGACCTCGCCGCTGCGCGACCGCTTCGGCATCAGCTTCCGGCTGGAGCTCTACACGCCCGAGGAGCTGGCGGTGATCATATCGCGCTCGGCCAGAATCATGAAGATCGACTGCGATCATGACGGCGCGCTGGAGATCGCCTCCCGTTCGCGCGGCACGCCCCGCATCGCCAACCGGCTGGTCAAGCGCGTGCGCGACTATGCGCAGGTGAAGGGCGGCGGCCGGATCGATTCGGACATCGCGCGCGAGGCGCTGGATATGCAGGAGATCGATATGCTCGGCCTCGACCGCACCGACCGCGCCATGCTGGAGACAATGATCAGGAAGTTCGGCGGCGGCCCGGTGGGGCTGGACACGCTGGCGGCCATCACCGGCGAGGACGCCAGCACAATCGAGGATGTGTACGAGCCGTATCTGCTGCAGCTGGGCTTTCTCATGCGCACGCCGCGCGGCCGCGTCGCCACGCCCCTGGCCTATGAGCATCTGGGGCTGACCGCGCCGCTGCCGCCCGTGGACGGCGCGCAGATCAGGCTGGACATCTGAATACGCTTCGCCCTGTTCGACTGGCTTCGGACAGGGCGTTTTTCATTGACGCGGCGGGAGAATATGTGCTATACTGAAGCGGCAAAACGGTTATGAACGAATAGGGAGGGATTTTGACATGAAGGAACTTCCCCGCATTGAAAAGACGGACGGGCGCTGGCAGCTGACCGTGGACGGCCGTCCCATGCTGCTCTTCTCCGGCGAGATCCACAACTCCAGCGCCTCGAGCGCAGAGTATATGGAGGAATGCGTCTGGCCGTATCTGAGGCCGCTCAATATGAACGCCGTCATCGCGCCCGTTTACTGGCAGCTCATAGAGCCGCGCGAGGGCGAATTCGACTTTGAACTGCTCGACGCGCTGATCGATCAGGCGCGGCGCGAGTCCATGCGGCTGGCGCTTTTGTGGTTCGGGCTGTGGAAGAACGGCGAGTCGACCTATGTGCCCGACTGGGTCAAGCGCGATCAGAAGCGCTTTTTCTGGGCGCGGGACAGCTATGGAAGGCCGATCTACACCATATCGCCCTTCTGCGATGCGGCGATCGAGGCCGACGCGCGCGCCTTTGCCCGGCTGATGCGCCATATCCGGGAGAAGGATCAGGACGAGCAGACCGTGATCATGATTCAGCTCGAAAATGAAATCGGCACGCTGGGCATTGAGCGCGACTTTTCCGAGACGGCGCAGCGCGCGTTCGAGGGGGCTGTGCCCGCCGTCATGCCGGGCGCGCGCGGCACATGGGCGGAATCCTATGGCGAGGAAGCGCCGGTTTATCTGATGGAATACGCCTATGCGGCGGCGGTCGAGCGCATCGCCCGCGCGGGACAGGCCGAATACGCGCTGCCCATGTATGTCAACGCCTGGCTGGAGCAGTTCCCGTGGCGGCCGGGCGCGTGGCCGTGCGGCTGTCCGGTGGCGCGGTTTATCCCCGTGTGGCAGGCGTGCGCGCCGTCGGTCGCATTCAGCGCGCCCGATATTTACGTCACCGACTTTGCCGGCGTGTGCGAGGACTACACATCGCACGACAATCCGCTCTTTATTCCCGAGCACAGGCAGGATCTGCGGCACATGAGCGACGTGCTCTACGCCTACGGAAAGGGCGCGCTGTGCTTCGCGCCGTTCGGGCTGGAGGATTTCTTCACGCCGCTGAGCGAGAACGCGCCGCTGGACAACCGCGCGCAGATACTCGCCAATCGCAAAACGGCCTGCCCCGAGAGCGGCGCGTATCTGGCCGGCGCGTATAAGCTCATGGCCGGAATAGAGCCGCTGCTGCACAGGGCGCTGCGTGCGGGGCGCGTCTATCCGTTCATCCGCCGCACGGAGCACGAGCCGGGCTGCGAGCTGAAAATGGGCGAATATCGCCTGCGCCTGAACTTTAAGGACGCGGAAGGGCCGCGGTCGGCGGGCTTTGTCATAGACAATGGCGGCGGGGATTTCTTCATCGTCGGCAGCAATGTGAACGGCGCGTTCTTCGGGCTCTACGACGATCCCCGTCCGGTGCGCGCGCTGGCGATCGAGGAGGGCGCGTTTGAAAACGGCGTCTGGCAGCGCGGCCGCCTGCTCAACGGCGACGAGGCCGGGCTGTATCTGAGCGCCATGCCCGAGGCCATCCATGTCCGGCTGTTTTATCAGATGTGAACTGGAAAACGAAATCAGGAGCACAATTCAGAAGCGAAAGCGAGGATATCGACTGTGAGCTTTGACATTGCCAGAGGCGTTTTTCCGACGATGATCACGCCGTTTACCGAGGATCACCGCATCGATTACGACGCGGTGGACGCGCTGGTCGAATACTATGCGCGCTGCGGCTGCGCAGGCGTATTCGCCGACTGCCAGTCCAGCGAGATGTTCTATCTCTCCGAGGCGGAAAAGCGGAAGCTGACCCGCCATGTCGTGAACGCGTCGAAGGGCCGTATGCAGATCGTCGCCTCGGGCCACACCGCCGACGATCCCGACGAGCAGGTGCGCCAGCTCGCGGACGCGGCGGAGGCCGGCGCGGCGGCTTCCGTGATCGTGCTCAACCGCACGGCCGATCAGGACGACGGCGAGAGCGTCGCGCGGCGCAATATCGAGCGGATACTCAGCGCACTGCCGGACGTGACGTTCGGCGTGTACGAGTGCCCGCATCCCTACAAGCGGCTGGCCAGCTGCGAGCTTCTGCGCTTCATGGCCGAGACCGGCCGCATCGTGTTTTTGAAGGACACCTGCTGCGATATTGAGACCATCGAGCGCCGCGTTCAGGCCGTCAGGGGCACGCCGCTGGTCATATACAACGCCAATACGGCCACGCTGCTCGATTCTCTGCGGCTGGGGCTGGAGGGCTATTCCGGCATCATGGCCAACTTCCACGCCGATCTGTATGTGGAGCTGTTCAGGATGCACCGCGAGAATGACCCGCGCGCCGAGCTTTTGCAGGCCTTCCTGACCGCCGCCGCGCTGATCGAGCGCCAGCTCTATCCGGTCAACGCGAAGTATCACCTGCGCTATAACGGCATACGCGCCACGCTGGTCACGCGCTCAAAGGACGACGCGCTCTGGAACGGCACATTCGCCGCCGAGGTCGATCAGCTGCATTTGCTCGAGGACTATGCCCGCGCGCAGCTGGGGCTTGAAAAGCGCTGAACGCCATAATACGCAGCGCGCCAGAGATCATTGCGATCTCCGGCGCGCTGTTTTGTGCAGATGGCAGCAGGTCGGCGTATCCTGCATCTCAGGTTCCTCCCTGCGGAGGAGCGATGGGAGCCATTTCCATCCTTGTATTTATCGCTATAATAATGTGAGTACCCTCCCCGAATCGGCGCGCTGCGCCTTGCCGTCACCCGGGCACACGGAAAGCTCTGCCCGGCGCTGATCGCAAAGGGCAAGCCCTTCAATGAGCAATAGCCCCGAATCGGCACGCTCACGTCCGCAACGCCCGGGCACACGGAAAGCCCCGTCCGGCTCTGATCGCAAGGGCGAGCCCTTCAATGAGCAATAGCCCCGAATCGGCGCGCTCACGTCCGCAATGCCCGGGCACACGGAGAGCCCCGTCCGGCGCTGATCGCAAGGGCAAGCCCTTCAATGAGCAATAGCCCCGAATCGGCGCGCTGCGCCTTGCCGTCACCCGGGCACACGGAAAGCGATGCCCGGCGCTGATCGCAAGGGCAAGCCCTTCAGTGAGCAATAGCCCCGAATCGGCGCGCTGCGCTTCGCCGCCGCTTGGATAGATGGGAAACTCCATCCAGCGTTGATCATAAGGGACAGGCCTTTCAATAAGGAGTAACCCCGAATCGGCGCGCTCACGTCCGCAACGCCCGGGCACACGGAGAGACCCGTCCGGCTCTGATTTATGGCCGGACGGGTCGGGCTGTATGGAGATGCTATCAACGCGCTCAATCGTCCAGACTCGAAGCGCCCCCAAGCGCTGAAGAGTCGGGTTGCAACGCGCGAAGCGGAGAGGAAGCCGCACTGCGGTCGCCCCCAAGCGCTGAAGAGTCGGGTTGCACGCGCGAAGCGGAGTGGCTGTCGGCTCAGCCGGTGATGAGCATGGCGTCGCCGAAGGAGAAGAAGCGGTAGCGCTCGCGGACGGCGGTTTCGTAGACGCTGAGCGTGCGCTCGCGGCCCATCAGCGCGGAGACCAGCATGATCAGCGTCGAGCCGGGCAGATGGAAGTTGGTGATCAGCGAGTCCACCATTTTGTATTGATAGCCGGGCTTTATGAATATGCTCGTCCAGCCGCCGCCCGCCGCCACCTCGCCGGGCGCGATCGCCGCCGATTCCAGAGTGCGCACGCTGGTCGTGCCCACCGCCACAATGCGGCCGCCGCGCCTGCGCGTCTCGTTGATGCGGCGCGCGGACTCCTCGCTGATCTCGTAATACTCCGTGTGCATGACGTGATCCTCGACGTCCTCGGACTTGACCGGCCGGAACGTGCCAAGGCCGACGTGCAGCAGCACCGGAATGACGTCGATTCCCTTCGCCCTGATGCGCTCCAGCAGCTCGGGCGTGAAGTGCAGCCCGGCTGTCGGCGCGGCGGCCGAGCCGTCCTGTTTGGCGTAGACCGTCTGATAGCGGTCGCGATCCTCCAGCTTTTCGTGGATGTAGGGGGGCAGCGGCATCTCGCCCAGCGCGTCCAGCGCCGCCTCGAACGTGCCCTCGCATTCGAAATCGACGATGCGGCCGCCCGCGTCCGTGTCGCCCGCGATGACCGCTTTCAGTTTGCCGCCGCCGAATGTCGCCGTCGCGCCGGCGCGCAGCTTCTTGCCCGGGCGCACCAGCGTCTCCCACTTCTTGGGGCCGAGCTGCCTGAGCAGCAGAATTTCGCACGCGCCGCCGCCTGCGCGCTCGCCGATCAGGCGCGCCGGAATGACGCGCGTTTCGTTGATGATCAGCGAATCGCCGGGGTTGAGATAGTCGATCACGTCGTAAAAATGCCTGTGCTCGATTTCGCCCGTGTTTTTGTCGACCACCATCAGGCGGCTGTGGTCGCGCGGCTCGACCGGCGTCTGGGCGATCAGCTCCTCGGGCAGATCATACATGAAATCGGACGTTTTCATATCGCTTCATCCTTTCGATGGTCGAGGGTTATAATACGATGTCTCCGGGGCGATACCCCACGGGCAGCGGCTCCTCCGTCACGAAGGGCAATGACGGATCCTCCAGCGCGGGGAGGAACGCCTCGAACGGATAGCGCTCGAATTCGCAGGCATAGCTGCTCTGGCCGAACCAGCCGCCCTCCTTGGCCTTGAGGTTGATGTCGCGGGCAAACTTTGTGGCGTTCGAGCAGTCGTGTACCACGCAGGGCCAATGCTCCTCGGCGGCGATGCGCATGAAATCGAGCGTCAGATCGCGGCTGAATATCGGGGAGATGTAGCCGTGGCGGGAGATGTACATCGCATCCCCCTCGTAGTTGCCGATGTTGTTGGGATTGAGGTGCAGCTCGGCGCAGTTTATGAATTCCACGCCCGTGTCCAGAATCGCCTGCTTCTTTGCGGCAAACTGGGAGAAGAATTCGGGGGTCATGGGCGTTTCAATGCCGACGTGGGGAATGTACTTCTTCGCCGTGGCCATGGCCGCGATGA
The DNA here is from genome assembly GCA_934636425.1 of uncultured Clostridia bacterium. Taxonomy (GTDB): domain Bacteria; phylum Bacillota; class Clostridia; order Christensenellales; family Aristaeellaceae; genus Firm-10. Next base: position 19,240 of record CAKUAV010000002.1, on the reverse strand, counting down.
CATTGTCTGCGCAGCTGCTCGCGCCGAGATTGAAGCGCAGCTCATCCAGTCCCGCCTCGCCCAGCGCGCGCAGGTTTTCCTCGGTGGCCAATGTGCCGTTGGTGTACATATGCTGATAAACGCCCGCGCGGCGGAACGTCCTGATGATTCCGTAGTACTTTTCGATCTCCATGAACGGCTCGAGATAGACATAGGACACGCCGCTGGGCTTTTCGTAAATCGAGAGCAGAAGCGCCACGTCGCGCTCGCGGTATTTGCTGCCGCCGATCTCCCACATATCCTCGCCGATGGGCGGCTGGCAGTCCAGCTCGCCGTAATTGTAGCAGAAGGGACACTGGAGATTGCAGCGGTTGGTCTTGCGTATGGCGTTCAGGCCGCGCCCGGTGAGGCAGGAGCGGCACCCGCGCGAAAACTGCGCGTCGCTGCCGACATAGAGCGTGCGTCCGGCGAGCGACTTGAGATTCGGGATGGCGGCCAGCTTTTCGGCTCGGCGCGCCTCGACTGCGTCCTCCAGCTGCGTGAACACCGCGTAGACGATCTCCATCTGGCGGGGCATGATCTCCTCGTCCTCGGGCAGCGCGGCGAAGAACGAGAACCACATCAGGGCGTCCTTTTTGGATATTTTCAAGTCAAATCCTCCTCAAAAGGCTGTGTTCATATCATATGGCGCTATTATATCATGGCTGTGTGAAGAGCCGGTTACTGAGCGCGCTCCTGCGCGGCTTTTTTGTCATGCGCGGGCAAAAATGCGCATTTCCTGATAGGACAGGAAAGGGGGCGGCGAGATGCGCTCAGAGTACGACAGGGAGGCGGCGGTCATGTACGCGCGCCGCTGGGCGCTCGGCCGCAATCCGCGCTTCGGCGATTTCTCAGCGCTGGGCGGAGACTGCGCCAATTTTGCGTCGCAGTGCCTCTGGGCGGGCTGGGGCGATATGGCGGCAGGCTGGTATTATCGCTCTATGGGCGATCGAACGGCATCGTGGAGCGGCGTGCGCTTCCTGCGCGAATGGCTGCTGCTGGACGGGCGCGCTCAGCTCTGCCGCGCGGACGAGGCGGAGATGGGCGATATCGTGTTCCTCTGGAACGGCGCGAGATGGTATCATGCGCTGGTGCTGCTCACGCCGGGCGCGGGCGCGACCGCCGCGGCGCATACGCGCGACGCGCTCGACCGGCCGCTTGGGGACTGGCCGGCCGTGCGGGAATATGTGCATATATTCTGAAGCATTCGCGCGCGCTGTCACGGAGGGCGCGATGACACAGCGGATTTCGCGCTTTTACTTGCGCCGCGGCCGAAAAGTGTGCTACAATCGGAGTGGGACATTTGCTGAGAATAAGGAGCTTTTTCATATGACCGATTACAACAGACTGCTGCGCGATGAGCCGCTGTTCTGGTCGCGGCTGGGGTTCTGCTATGACCCGCCGATTAAGGACGCGGCGGGGCGGCCGCTCATCATGTACGCCGATCAGAGCCGGTTCGTGCGCTATCACAGGCAGTTCGCGGACGCGGGCGTGCGCGTTCACACGTCGATTCTCCACGCCGGCTGGATGGGCGAGGACGAATACGACTATTCACTGACCGACCGCATACTGGACGAATTTTTCGCGGCCAATCCCGACTGTCTGTATATGCCGCGCGTCAAGCTGAACGTGCCGCCCCTGTGGTGCCGCGCGCATCCGGAGGACACGTTCGTCTACTGGGAGGGCGCGCCGCACCGCACGGCGGCGGAAATCGCCGATCTGGCCGGCGGGCCGCGGCAGGACTGGCTCGGCTATGAGACCGAGCGCGGCTATCAGATCGCCGACGCGGATTTCGTCGACCCGCGTCCCAACGTGAATTCGCTGATCGCGCTCCAGTCGGTTTCGTCCGAGCAATGGAAGCGGGACGCAGGCGAAGCGCTCGCGCGGCTGATCGATCACATCGAGAGCGGGCCTTACGGCGAGAGGATCGTGGGCTATCATGTCGGCTTCGGGCCGTGCGCCGAGGTCATGCAGTGGGGGCGCGCCTGCGGCCATTACGGCGATTACGGCCTTGTTCAGCTCAGGAATTTCTATCGCTGGGCGGAGGACAGGTACGGCTCGCGGGCGGGCGTGTGCGCGGCGTGGGGGCTGGAAAGCGTCGACGAAAACGCCTGCTTCCTGCCCTCGCCCGAGGTGCGCTATGCGCAGAATGACACGCTGGACGGGCTGATGCGCGTGGGGAAAACGCTGTGCGTCGACTACGACCGCTTCGTTTCGGACGCGGCGGTGGACGCGGTGACGCATTTCGGCCGCATCGTCAAGGAAAAGACCGGCAAGGCGTACGGCAGCTTTTACGGCTATATGAACTTCTGCGAGAACGCGCAGTATGCCGGACATCTGGCGATCGACCGACTGCTGGACAGCCCGTATGTCGATTTTCTGGCCGCGCCCAAGTCGTACTACCGCGCCAACGAGAACAACCCCGGCGGCGAGATGATTCCGGCGCAGTCGGTCAATCTGAAAAAGCTGTGGCTGGACGAGTTGGACAACCGCACGTTTCTCGCGGGCGACGGCAACGGCCGCGTCGATAATGTCGAGGACACCTGCGGCGTGTTCTGGCGCGAGTTTGCCAAGAACCTTTCGCACAATTCGGGCTTCTGGTGGATGGATCTGGGCGGCGGCTGGTTTGATCATCCCGCGCTGATGGCGCAGGTGGAGCGCATGGCGCGCGCCAAGCGGCTGATCGAGCGGCAGCCCTGTGAGAGCGCCGCCGACGTGCTGGTGCTCATGGGCGAGGAGGGGATGCTGCGCGCGGGCGTGAGTAAGAGCCTGACCAACAGCTATTCGCGCGATTTTATCGCCGAGCTGGCCATGTCGGGCGTGCTGTTCGATACCTATCGCCTGTCCGACATTCACGCGATCGATATATCGCGCTATCGTCTGGTGATCTTCGCGCACACGCTGGCGATCGGCGGCGACGTACCCGGCTGGGCGCGCTCGCTTGAAGCGAGGGGCGCAACGCTCATGTTCAACTACGCCGCGGGCTATTATACCGGCGAACGGGCGGGGCTGGACAACGTGCGCGCGTTCACCGGCTTTTCCTGCGCACAGGACGGCCTGTCTGCAGACGGCGGCTGCCCGACGCTTTTTATAACCGATGCAGACGCGGAGATACTCGCCGCCGAAAATGGCCGCGCAAAGCTCGTCCGGCGGGGGCGGCGCGTGATGAACTGCCTGAGCCGCATAACGCGCTGCCAGCTGCGCAAAATCGCGGAAAGGGCGAATTGCCGCCTGATCGGCGAGGCCGGCGCGGTCTATTACGGCGACGCGCGCTTCACCGGCGTGTTCTTCAGCGGCGAAAACGCGATTCATCTGCCGGAGAAGGCCGACTGGCGCGATCTGGCGAGCGGCGCGCTCTATGCCGATACCGATTGCGTGAGGACGGACGGCGCGAAGGCCATGCTGCTCGTTCGGGAACGGAAGGATTGAGAGTTTTCCGTCAATGGGGGCTTGTTAAGGCCTGAAAAATGTGTTACAATGAAATAAAGAGCTTTTTTCGGGAGGACAAATGCAATGCTCAAAAAATGGACGACCCTCGCGGCGCTGGTTCTGGCGACGGCGCTGATACTGACCGGCTGCGTTCAGGGCGGTGACGTCGCTGATCCGAACGCCGAGCCCACGGCCACGCTGGCTCCTCTGACCGAGCCGATGTACACCGACCGCGAGGCGCTGTATCAGTACTATAACGCCGTGACGTTCGGCGAGACGCTGACCAGCCTGACCGAGAAATACGGCGAGCCGGTCAAGGAGGAAGGCGAATCGGGCGACAGCTACAGCTGGGTGATGGAGGACGGCTACGGCTTTGCCGCGGCGTTCTTCGACAGCGGCCGGCTGCGCGCCAAGGTGCTCTACTACAAGGATCTGCGCCAGCTGGGCGAGATCTCGAACGCCACGAGCATCGATCAGTTTGCCGTGCTGAACAAGAACTATACCTACGCCATGACCTGCGGCGCGCTGGGCGGCCGCGCGCTGGAGCTGGCTCAGATCGCGCAGGACACCAGCGACAACCCGGAGATCAAGCGCCTTTACGTCTGGGCGACTCCCAAGGGCGATATCGTGCAGGTGCTCTTCAGCGGCGACGAGAAGCTCGAGCAGGTCAGCTATACGCTCGCCGAGGGCGAATAACCGCCTCACAATCGAATAAAAAACGCGTTTCGTTCGGATTTCGGACGAAGCGCGTTTTTTATAAATTTCGAGGCGCGATTGACCGCCGCGCAGCTTCCAAAGCGCTCTTGCGGCGGGAGAAGGCGCATCTGATGCGCGCGTCATGTGCGGTGAATGCGGCTGTGCAGCGCGAAAACGCCCCAGGCGAGCATCTCCGCGCCGCCCAGTATGGCCAGCGCCCAGAGAATCGACGCATTCACGCTCTGGGCATACACGCGCAAAAACGGATAGGGGCCGTCCAGGACGCGCGCGATGTTGAGCACGGTCAGCACGACGGCGTAGACAAGCGTCAGCAGCGTGGGCAGGAGCGCGTCGATGCGGCGCAGCGCCGGCCTCTTTTCGAAGAGCACAAAGCCGAGGAACGCCGCGAGCGGGCAGAGCAGATGGTGATACAGCATCGTGCCGCTGAGCAGCATCACGCCGTACGCACCGTCGCTCATGGGCGCGAGCACCAGCACGACCACGAGAAACGTGACCGACAGGCAGCACACCGCGGCGTACTTGAGCCGCTGCGCCCAGACGGGAATATCCGCGCCCGTCCGCAGAGCGCGGATCTGGAACGCGGCGAGCAGCGCGCAGGCGGCGCATGCCAGAATATTGCTGTCCTGCGTATAAAACATGAACATTCCAAGGTTCAGCTGCCGCCAGCTCATGGCCGCGCTGACAATCTCCATAACGACGACGGCCAGATTGAGCATGAGCGCCGCGCGCAGCGCTGTTTTTTCGGACATGACTATCCCTCCCGTGGTCAATGGGCGATGGAACTGCCCCTGAATCGGCCTGCGGCCGCGCTAAAAAGCACAGCTTATCCCGATCTGCGCCCAAGCGTTGCCGCAAGGTCGCGCCCCGTGCCGGTGAAAATGCAGATGCGGCGTTTCGGAAATTCTGCAATGCGGCCTTCAACCGGTTCTGCGCCGTTGGCTCCTGAGCCGGTGAAAATACGTTGCGGAGAAAGTTTCGGAAATTCACAGAGCGCAGCGCGGCGTTCCTGCGCCGGAAAGCCAATCTTTGCTCTCACAGAACCGGCGGTTTCGTCCCTGAGCCGATGCGCGGCTGCGCATAAAAACGCAGCTTATCCCGATCTGCGCCCAAGCGTTGCCGCAAGGCCGCGCCCCGTGCCGGTGAAAATGCAGACGCGGCGTTTCAGAAATTCTGTAATGCGGCCTTCAAGCGGTTCTGCGCCGTTTGCTCCTGAGCCGATGAAAATACGTTGCAGAGAAAGTTTCGGAAATTTACAGAGCGCAACGCGGCGTTCCTGCGCCGGAAAGCCAATCATTGCTCTCACAGAACCGGCGGTTTTGCCCCTGAGCCGATGCGCGGCCGCGCATAAAAACGCAAAGCAGCTCGTTTCGCGCTTTTTACGCCTGAATCGGCGAAAAGCGGCTCGAGTTTGCGCTGTTTTTCTTTTGAAGCGGGCGCTAGTTCATCGCCACGTCGTGCAGGCGCTCGGCAAAGAGTGCTTCGGCGCGGGTTATGACCGCGCGGGCCTCCTCGCTGTTCGGGCTTCTGAGCAGCTCGCGCGCCGCGTCGTGCGTTTCCTTGAGCAGCGCCGTGTCGCTCAGCGCCGCGCCCGCGCCCAGCGACATCACGCCCGACTGGCGCTGGCCGAGCAGCTCGCCGGGGCCGCGCAGCTCCATGTCCTTCTGCGCGATTTCAAAGCCGTCGTTTGTGCGCGTGAGCAGCCGCAGCCGCTCGTTGGGCTCGGCCATCAGGAAGCAGTAGGACATGGCCGCGCCGCGCCCCACGCGCCCGCGCAGCTGATGCAGCTGAGCCAGACCGAAGCGCTCGGCGTTTTCGATCACCATGACGCTGGCGTTGGGCACATTCACGCCCACCTCGATGACCGTCGTGGACACCAGCACGTCGATCTGACCGGCATGGAAGGCGTTGAGCGTTTCCTCCTTGTCGGCGCTCTTCATGCGGCCGTGCACCAGCGCGACGCGCAGATCGCTCAGGTATTTTGTGCGCAGCTCCTCATAGATGACCTCGGCGGGCTTTGCGTCCATGGCCTCGCTCTCCTCGATCAGCGGGCAGACGACGTAGATCTGACGTCCCGCCTGTACCTGCGCGCGCAGAAAGCCGTACATATCGCTGCGCTTTTTCTCGGGCACGATGCGCGTCTGCACCGGCGTGCGTCCGGGCGGCAGCTCGTCAACGACCGATATGTCCAGATCGCCGTAGAGTATCAGCGACAGCGTGCGCGGTATGGGCGTGGCCGACATGACCAGCACGTTGGGCGAGGAGCCCTTTTCGGAAAAGAGCGTGCGCTGCCGAACGCCGAAGCGATGCTGCTCGTCGGTGATGACCAGCCCGAGATGGTTGTAGGTCACGCTCTCGGTGATCAGCGCGTGTGTGCCGATCACCGCCTGCCATTCGCCCGACGCGATGGCTTCGTGCGCCAGCCGCTTGTTTTTCGGCGTGAGAGAGCCGGTCAGCAGGCCGCAGCGTATGCCCAGCGGCTCGAGCAGCTTCTGCGCCGCTTCGTAGTGCTGCGCGGCGAGAATTTCGGTGGGCGCCATCAGCGCGCACTGCCAGCCGCCCCTGACCGCGGCGTACATCGCGGCGAAGGCGATGGCCGTCTTGCCGCTGCCCACGTCGCCCTGAACCAGCCGCGCCATCGGGAAGGGCGCGCGCATATCGGCGAGCACCTCGTGAAGCACGCGTCTCTGCGCGTTTGTCGGGGAAAAGGGCAGCGTCTTCCAGTATTCGTCCGCGCGCGTATCGGGACAGTCGATCATCACGCCCTCGCGCTTTGTGCCGCGCATCAGCCACAGGCCGACCTGAAAGAAGAGAAGCTCCTCGAACGCCAAGCGGCGGCGGGCGGCGGCGAGCGCGTCGTGATTGAGCGGGCAGTGGGCGTTGCGCAGCGCGTAATTGCGCTCGCACAGGCCGTAGCGGCGGCGCAGCGTCTCGGGCAGCGTCTCCTCATACTGGCCGTCCTGAGCGTCCAGCGCGGCGAGAATGGTCTGCTGGAGCACGCGCGGCGTTATGCCCGGCAGCGGCTTGTAGACCGGCTTCAGCCCCTCGCCCGCTTCGAACGCCGGGCAGACCAGCTGCAGTTCGCCAAAGCGCGCCTCGACCTTTCCGTAGAGCAGGAACTCGCGCCCGGGCACGAGCGTTTCCCTGAGCCACGGCTGGTTATACCACACCGCGCTCATCGTGTCGGAATCGTCGCTGACGCGCGCCTTGATCACCAGCAGCTTGCCGGCGCGATGTATTGCCGCGCCGCCGTTTACGCGCACGCGCACAGCCGCCTCGTCGCCGGCAGACAATTCGCCCAGCGGACGGATATGGCTCAGATCGCGGTATTCGCGCGGCAGATAGGCGAGCAGCGCAGAGACCGTATCGATGCCGGCCTCGCGCAGCGCCTTGAGGCGCGCCGGGCCCACGCCCTTAATGTCGGAAAGACGGAGTTCGCTCATGGCCGGTGGCCTCCTTTTTTGCGGCGATGCGTTCTGACGATTCGTAAAGCGGCGATTTCGGCGCGCTCAAGTCAAAGAATCTCAATAGAGTCGGACACTCAATTCACCGGGCTTGCGAGCTTTCGGCGTGAAGCGCTTTTGCCTGAACCTATGAGCTTCGAGCGCCGCGCCGTGTAAATACATGGGAGCGCGGCGCATTTCAGCCGTCCTTCAGAGCGCGCTTTGATCTTTGCTAAGCCGCGCTTTTCTGCCGTGCTCAGGCCTGAAAAAAGCCCGATGAGATTTAGCGCTTCCAATTTGCTGGGCCTTGCGCGTTTCCAGCGGGAAGCGCTTGCGTTTGAACTCGGGGCTTCAAGCGCCGCGAACAAATTCGTATGGGCGCGCAGCCATTTATTCAGAGGCGCTGGGAAGGCTTCATCAGGCGACGCTTTGCCGCGCTCAGGCTTGAAAACTCCGACGGGAGGCTTTTAGTCCTTTGCACGTCAAATCTCTCATCGTAAGCCGCGTTTATTTGAATTCAGTGGCTTGCGCCGCTTAAGAATCGACCGGCGCGCGGCGGGGTTGAAAAGGGGAGAGGCCGATGCAGCCTCTCCCCTTGTAAATCCAGCGCAGTCGGCGCGTTTGTCATTCGACCGATATGATGTAGTAGTACAGCGGCTGATCGCCCTCATAGAGCGTCACGTCGCAGTCCTCATAGAGCGACTGCAGCTCGTCCCTGAGCGCTTCGGCGGCTTCCTTGCTGGTTTCCTGACCGTAGAACATGGTGATCAGCTCGGAGTCGTCGTCCACCATGTCCTTGAGCGAATCCTTGACCACCTCTTCGATCGACTGGCCGACGCAGCTGATCTTGTTGTCGATCAGCCCCATTATGTCGCCCTCGTGGATGTCGTGGCCGTCGAAGTTGGTGTCGCGCACGGCGTAGGTGATGGAGGCGGTGTGCACATGCATGGCCGCTTCCTTCATGGCTTCGAAGTTCTCATCGCCGCTCGCGTCCGGCACGAATGCCACCGCCGCGGAAATGCCCATAGGCACCGATTTGGTCGGCACGACATAGACGCGGCTCTCGGTCAGCTCGGCCGCCTGCTGAGCCGCCAGTATGATGTTCGAGTTGTTGGGCAGCACGAACACCTCTTCGGCATGGGTCTCGTCGATGGCGTCGGCCAGATCCTTGATCGTGGGGTTCATGGTCTGTCCGCCGTCGACCACCTTGTCGACGCCCAGATCGTGGAAGATGCTGGAAATGCCCTCGCCCAGCGCCACAGCCACCATGCCGAAGGGCTTTTTGGGCGTCTTCGCCTCTTCTTCCTTCTTCTGAGCCTGACGCTCGCGGAACTCCTCGAGCATATTGTCGATCTTTATGGCGTCCAGCTCGCCCAGCTCGAGCGCCATTTGCAGCGCCTTGCCGGGATCGTTGGTGTGAACGTGAACCTTGACGACCTCCAGATCGCCTATGACGATCACGCAGTCGCCGATGCGCTCCAGCCGCTTGCGCAGCCGCGCCACCTCGCTGTCCTTCATGTCGGGGCGGGGGTGCGATACGATAAATTCTGTGCAGTAGGCGTATGTGATCTCGGTGAGGTGATCGTGGTCGTCCACATATTCGCCGGGCAGCGGCTTGGGCGCGACGGCCTCGGTCGTGGCGGCGTCCTCGATCGGCTCGCCCACCAGCGCGGCGCGGAAGCCGGTGAAGAACACCATGAGGCCCTTGCCGCCGGAATCGACCACGCCGGCCTGCTTGAGCACGGGCAGCATATCGGGCGTGCGGCGCAGTATCGCGTCGCCGCGCTCGGCCACAACGTTCATCAGCTCGACCAGATCGTCTGTCTTGGCCGCCTCGCGCTCGACCTCCTCGGCGATGACGCGTATGACGGTCAGTATCGTGCCCTCCTTGGGCTTCATGACGGCCTTGTAGGCGGTGTCCGCGCCCAGACGCATGGCCTTGGCAAAGAGCGGCGCGTCCATGATGTCGCTGCCCTCGAGCGCCTTGGCGATGCCGCGCAGTATCTGGCTCAGAATAACGCCGGAGTTGCCGCGCGCGCCCTTCAGAGCGCCCTTGGCCACGGTGCTGGCCACGTCGCCGGCGCCGCTGAAGGAGCGGCTGCCCAGCTCGCGAACGGCGGAGAGTATAGTCTGGGACATATTTGTGCCGGTGTCGCCGTCCGGGACGGGGAAGACATTGAGCGCATCGACGGCCTGACGGTTTTTATCCAGCAAGGCCGCGCCCGAGAGAAACATTTCTTTGAGCGTCAGACCGTCCACTGTTGTGATAGGCAATTTACATTCCTCCATTCAGACATCCATGAGCGATCAGACGCGGATGTCTTCCACCGAAACAGTGACCTTGTCGACTTTGATGCCGGTCAGATGCTCGATTTTGTATTTGACGGTGTCGATGATATTGGCGGCGACGGCGCTGATCGAAATGCCGTATTCGACGATGATGAACAGATCGACGTTTACGGAGTCGGTTGCCGGCCGGATGCGCACGCCGCGGCCCAGATTTTCGCGGCCGAGAAGCTGGACAAGCCCGTCGGTCGTCCGCTTGGCCGCCATGCCGACGATGCCGTAGCACTCGAGGGCGGAATAGCCGGCGACCTTCAGCAGGACGTCTTCATTGACGGTGACGGTGCCCAATTCAGTGGTAAATTTGCAGTCCATAAGCGAAACCTCCAATCGAGGATATGTCCTATATGTAAGGATAGTATACATGAGATCGCGCCCTGATGCAAGCGCCCCAATGCTAAAGATGATAAGAAATTGTGTTTGAGCCGATATTTTCGCATTAAATTTCCCGTCAGAGACAAAAATATGCCGCTGCGCCAAAGAAATTCACATAAACTACTTGCAAATCGCCGCGAGAACTGCTATAATACCTAGTGTTTTATGCGAACGCCTAAAGGAGGTGTGATCGATGGGAAAGTTTTGTGAGGTCTGCCACAAGGGTGTTGTCTCCGGCAACAGCGTGAGCCATTCCAACCATAAAACTCGCCGTACCTGGGCTCCTAACACGCAGCGTGTCCGCGTGAATGTGAACGGAACGCCTACCCGTATGTACGTGTGCACCCGTTGTCTGCGCAGTGGCAAAGTGGAGCGCGTTTAAGCTCAAGGCATTGTGAAGGAGCGCAGTACATTTGCTGCGCTTCTTTTCATGACCTTGCCGCGCGCAGGGCGCGTTTTCTCAGAGGCGGGGCCTCTTTCAAACATATCTGATTTACAATCGCGGATTTTGGAGCTGAAGCGCCGTCCGAAGAGGGAAACAGGCGGCTTTTGCGCTTTCGCCGGAGTCGAACTCCTGAGACGGAAGACGCGGCCAGAGCGCTCCAATGACAGTCCGCGAGATTTTTTTATACGTTGTGCGGAAGAATCGCGCAATGCAGCTCGTCAGGAAAGTTTTTGACAAGCTGGCGGACGGAAGAGCAAGCGCCGCTGCCGTTCCGGCCGGTTTTTGCTAAAAATCTTTCGGATTTCCGGGCGCAAAAACTGCGAGGGAACGCTTTTTGCTCTGGAAAATGAGATTTTCAGCCGCTTTCAATCGCCTCACGCCCGCCGTATACGCCGCCGGGCACGATTAAAAGCTCGAGAGAGCTCCGCCTCTCTCAAGCTCTCCAAGTTTTTTTCGACAGTCTGACGTTGTGCGAAAGAATCGCGCAATGAGAGGTAGAGCCATGGATTTTGATCAGATCACACTCAGGAACGACAGCCCGCTGCTGATTGGATTGCGCATCCGCGACGCGCGAACCCAGCGGCGGCTCACGCCCGAGCAGTTCGCCACACAGACCGGCGTCAGCAAGGCGCATTTGTGCAACATCGAATATGGCCGCAAGAATCCGTCGCTGGAGTTTTTGATCAATGCGGCGCGCACGCTGGCCGTCAGTCTGGATTATCTGCTGCTCGGTCTGGAGCGCATCGATCATCCGCTTTCGGACGAAATTCAAATGCGCTCGGACGAATATCTGCTCACGCGCAGCCTTTATATGCGCAGGGGCGAGATTCCGTGGGACGGCCTGTAAGGCGCCCCCTTTTTACACATGAATTTGTCCCGCGCGCGCTGCCTTGAAGGGCGACGCGCTCCGCGGGGCTTTTTCTTTCGAACGCCATGTAAATTGATGCCTTTTTCGCTTGCCTTGCGGGGCAAGTCATAGTATAATAGGACACAGAAAAGAACGTATGAACAGGGGGATTCGTTCGTATGGCCGACAGCAAAAAGAGCGAGAAGAACGTCGCGACGCAGCGATTTGGCGATGAGAAGAAAAAGGCGCTGGATATGGCGCTGAGCAAGATAGAGAAGGACTTCGGCAAGGGCTCGGTGATGAAGCTGGGCTCGGCTGAAAAAATGCAGGTCGAGGTGATCCCCACCGGCTGCCTGCATCTGGATTTCGCGCTGGGCGTGGGCGGATTGCCGCGCGGCCGCATCATCGAGATCTACGGGCCTGAATCCTCCGGCAAGACCACGCTGGCGCTGCAGACCGTGGCGCAGGCGCAGAAGATGGGCGGCACCGCCGCGTTCATAGACGCCGAGCACGCGCTCGATCCGGTGTACGCCAAGGCGCTGGGCGTGGACATCGACGAGCTGTACGTCTCTCAGCCCGACAACGGCGAGCAGGCGCTGGACATCTGCGAAGCGCTGGTGCGCTCCGGCGCGATCGACATCGTGGTCGTCGACTCGGTGGCCGCGCTGGTGCCCAAGCAGGAAATCGAGGGCGACATGGGCGAGAGCCACGTCGGCCTTCAGGCGCGATTGATGAGCCAGGCGCTGCGCAAGCTGGCCGGCGTGATCGCCAAGACCAACGCCGTGGTGATATTCATCAACCAGCTGCGCGAAAAGGTCGGCGTGATGTACGGCAATCCCGAGGTCACCACCGGCGGCAAGGCGCTCAAGTTCTACGCCACAGTGCGCATCGACATCCGCAAGGGCGAGCCGATCAAGAACGGCTCGGAGATCATCGGCAACCGCGCCAAGATCAAGATCGTCAAGAACAAGGTCGCGCCGCCGTTCCGCGTCTGCGTGGTGGATATGCTCTACGGCGAGGGCCTTTCCCGCGAGGGCGGCCTGATCGATCTGGCCGTCGAGCGCGACATTCTGCAGAAGAGCGGCTCGTGGTTCTCCTATGAGGGCGAGCGCATCGCGCAGGGTCGCGACAACGTGCGCGTCTATCTGAAGGAGCATCCGGATGTGTTCGACGCGATCGAAAAGCGCATCCGCGAGGACTTCAACGCGGGCAACATCTCCGTCGAGCTGGAGCAGGACGAAGGCGAAGACGAGGACGGCGAGGGCGTGGAGTCCATGGACGAGGAGTAAGCGTCGTCCGCTTAAAAATGCATGGGGTTACGGCCTGTCCGGCGCGGTTTGCGTCGGGCAGGCCGCTTTTGCGTTTTGGACAGGATGGAGCGCGTCGTTTGAACGCTTTTTTAGCGGTTTCAAGCCGAAATATTGCCTTTTTCAATGAGCAGAAGAATGCGTGCGGGGATGCGCTTTATACGAAGACTTGGAAGGTCTCTTTTCGGCAACCAAAAGGCGCTTGACGGGGGCATTGCTCCAACGAATGCGAAGGGACGAAACTTGCAGGCTGAGCATCATCTTTTTTGCAGCGGCGCGGGGATGCGCTGATTTTCCGCTCGACAAGCCGAAGTCCTGCTTTTTCACTGAGCGGATGAAAGCACGTGCGGGAATACGCTTTATACGAAGGCTTGGAAGGTCTCTTTTCGGCAGTCAAAAGGCGCTTGACGGGGGCTTCGCTCCAACGAATGCGAAGGGACGAAACTTGCAGGCTGAGCGTTGTTCTTTTTGCGGCGGCGCGGGGATGCGCTGATTTTCCGCTCGACAAGCCGAAGTCCTGCTTTTTCACTGAGCGGATGAAAGCGCGCACGGGAATACGCTTTATACGAAGGCTTGGAAGTTCTCTTTTCGGCAGTCAAAAGGCGCTCGACAAGGGCTTCACTCCAGCGAATGCAAAGGGATGAGATCAGCGGGTTAAGCGTTGTTCTTTTTGCGGCGGCGCGGGGATGCGCCGATTTTCCGCACACCGACAAAAATCACCCCGAAGCGACGCGATCAACGCCGCTTCGGGGTGGTTGTATTTCAGGACAATCAGCCAAACAGCGCCTCGAGATCAATGTCCGCCAAAAATACGGCCGCGTCGGTCATTGTCAGGTGGAAGAGCGATGTGTTCCACTTTGTGTCCTTGCCCCAGCCCTCGAACGTGCTGGTCGCGCCCTCGCGGAGCATGCGCTTCCACGCGTTCTCATCGCCGATGAGCGAGAGCACGCGCTCATGCTTTCCGCGCCGCACCAGCCCGCACAGGAGCGGCCACACGCCGAACAGCCCGACGGCGGTGATGCCCACGCGGTCGATCCACGCTTCGATGGTCTCGGCGCACGTCTCGTCCGGATAGAGCCGGAAGCCGTAGGCCAGCGCGTTGCCGATGAAGCTGGCGTGCCGCGTCTCGGTGCTGTCGCGGAAAACATGGCGCGTCTCGTCATAGAAGGCGGCGGTGAAACGCGCGCGCAGCGGCGCTTCGTCGCGATAGGCGCTCTCGCCCAGCAGCGCGGCGATCTGATTGGCGCAGTGTATCGCCTCGAGATAGTAGGCGTTGATGGCGATGTGCGGCGTGCGGCACACCCTGCCCTCTGTGATGTCCACGTCGTAGCCGTCGCGGAAGTTGGCCGGCCATTCGACCACGCACCATTTGTCCAGATTTTGCAGCAGGAAGTCCCTCTCGTAGTCGGCACGGTAGGCGTCCAGCAGGCGGCAGACTTTGGGATAGTTTTGCGCCAGATAGTCCCTGTCGCCGCACAGGCGGAAATGCCAGAGGATCAGCGAGATCAGCATCAGCGGATACTCGGCGATTTCCTGCATGAAGGCGCAGTCCAGACAGGTGACCATGCCCTCGGTGATGAACGTCGAGGCGAACGCGTCGTCGATCAGCTTGCGCACGATGGAATCGTCCCGCGTCAGCACCAGATTGGCCAGCGCCGTGTAGCAGCCGTCGCCCACATAGAAGCCCTTTTCGCGCTCCATGCAGTCCTGAATGACCTCCTGCACGCCGTATTTCTGCGAGGAGACGCACAGATTCCAGATTGCGCGCAGTCCGTCGTCGCTGGCCGCGGCCGGGTTCATGGCTGCCCTGAGCGAGAAGGGATAGTGCCGCGCCCGCAGAGCGACGCCTGTAATTGTGCAACCCTCGGGCAGCGTCAGCTCGGCGTAGCGGAACGTCTTGTAGTCGAACCAGTCGAGCGCGTCGCGCCCGCCGGAGAGCCGCCATGTCTCCTCATAATCGCAGTTGGCGCGCATTTTCCAGCGCAGCGAGCCGTCGTCGTTTAATTCCTGCCCGCAATGAACGATGATCTCGTCGCCCGCGCGCCCCCGAGCGCACGCCGTGAGATAGCCCACGCGGCACGCGCCGAAATCGAGCCGCATGACCCTGCCGCGCCGCTCGATTTTGGCGGGACTGATCGATTCAAAGCGCAGCGTTTCGGTCGGCTGCGGCACGAGCGTGTAATCGAGGTTTTGCCGCGCCTGTGCGGGAAGCCAGCTGGAATCGTCGAAGTCGAGCCGCTCGAAGCCGACCTCGGGCGCGGCGGAATCGTAGCTCTCGAGGAATTGCGTCCTGTAGCCGGCGGTTCCCGTCTCGCGGTAGGCGGTGTGAGGATGCGTCAGGAAAGCCTCGTCGCTGGAAAGCGCGATTTGGCCGTCCGCTTCCAGATCGCAGATCAGGCCGTGGCGCTGATCGCCGCTGACCCACACGCGGTTGATCAGCCCCTGGTACAGCGTGTGAACGGCGATCACATTCCCGCCCGCGCGCAGGAAGGAGGAAACGTCGAATGTGTTGTAGCCATACCGGAAGTGGTAGGCTGGCGCGGGCCCCTGTCCGACGAAGACGCCGTTGATGTACACTTTATAGTAATCGTCGGCGGTGATGAACAAAAGCGCCTTTTCGGGCGCGCGCTCCAGCGTGAAGCGGCGGCGGAAGAGTATGTGCCGGTCGCGGTGCTCGTCGCAGGGCAGATCGACGCTTTGAAGCTGCTTGTGAAACACATTGCGGGGCGAGAGCGCGGCGAATTCGCCGTCGGTGATCCAGCGCCCCGCAAAGGCATGGGCGGTTTCCGATTTCATGGGCGGTTGCTCCCTTCAGAGGTATTTTCAGACGCTATATATATGGAAGAAAATGCGAAGCGCTCACCGACTGCCGACGACTATGACCGTTATCTCGTCGCTGCGGCCGTTGGCGGTGCGGGCGATCAGCGTGCACTGTCCCTCGGACAGGCCGACGAGCGTTCCGTCCGGCGCAATGGACGCGATATCGGGATCGTCGACGGAGAGCGTATAGCCGAGCTCGTCCGCCCAGCGCGGATAGACCGTGGCCGAAACGGCACGTTCCTCGCCGACGGCGAGCGACAGGCTGCGTTCGCTCAGCTCGATTCCGGCGGGGTCGATCGGCGTGAGCGAGGCCATGGCGCAGGTGAACGACACATCCGCGCAGGGCGCGCCGTCCGCTCCCACAAGGCCGGTGAGCGCGACGCGCCAGATCTGATTCTGCTCATAGCCGTTTTCCAGATCGGGATATTCGGAGAGGTTGGGGCGGAATATGCAGGCGGGGCCGTCGCCGAAGCGGCCGAAGGACAGCGTGAAATACGCGCCGCCCGCGTCGATAGAGTCGCCGCTTGCCATCTCCCAGCGCGCGCCGCTGTTTTCCTCTATAAGCGTGACGTGCGGCTTTGACGCGGCCAGATCGTATTTTTCGGGATTGAGCGATATCGACCAGGGTGTGGCGGCGTTCATGAGCTCTGCGGGAAAGGCGCCCGCGCACGGCCAGGCGATGTAGTCGTAGTCGAAATCGGCCGAATCGTCGGTGACATAGAGCGCGATGTAGGAGCGCCCCGGCTCGTCCAGCGCCAGCCCGATGCCCGCGCGGCCCATCGTCGGGCTGAGCATCCAGCGGCGGTGTCCCAGATCGGCGAGATTGCCCGCCGTGTCGTCCTGCATGAAAAAGACCATGGCGCGCGCGGCCAGGCGCGGCTCGTGCCAGTTGAACAGCGCCAGATTGCAGCGCGCCGCCGCCTGAGCGCCGAGGGCGTAAAAGTCGTCCGGCATATGGACGCTCTGCTCGGGCGCATGGGTGATTACGCCCCGCGCCGCCGAAAGCGCCGCGCCGTGCTGCGCGATGTTATTGAGCGCCGCGTCCCGGGCGACCTCCGGCAGGCCGGCCAGA
Source organism: uncultured Clostridia bacterium (assembly GCA_934636425.1). Taxonomy (GTDB): domain Bacteria; phylum Bacillota; class Clostridia; order Christensenellales; family Aristaeellaceae; genus Firm-10. The sequence goes on along the minus strand of CAKUAV010000002.1, from coordinate 2,427 downwards.
GCGCGCAGCGCGTTGAGCGTGTCAAGCGCGCTCGTGATCTGCTCGTCGCTCAGCGCACCGGCGGCGTAGGGCGGCTCTATGGAGGGCGTTTCGGCAAAGAGCGCGTCGCTTTCGGCGTTCGTGAGCGATGAAAAGAGCGCGCGCAGCGCGTCGCGGCCGAGGTCGAGCGCGCGGGCGGGCGCGGCGCACAGAAGCAGCGCTGCGACGAGCGCGGCGCCGCGCATAAAACAGCGGGGACGGTGCATGGCGGGAGAATCTCCTTTTTTCTGACGTTAAAAAAACAGTTTGGTCAGTCTCATGATAGCAGGCCGATGCGGCGCGCAATAGGGGCGGGAACAGATTTTTATGTTAAGAAATCGCTCAATCAAGCGGCGCAAGATAAAGATTCTCAGGAATAAGTGAAAAATCCTTCAAAAAGGGTCTTTTCAATTCGCTCGAAGTATGTTAAAATGTGTATTAGCGCGTGATAGTCGCATCAGCCGCAGTGATGTGAACGGTTATTTATATGAGCGCAAAATTCAACAGGGGGAGATTTTCATGAAAGACTATACCACTGCCAATATTCGCAACATCGCTGTCGTCGGCCATGGCTCCGACGGCAAAACCACTCTGGTTGAAGCGTTGCTGTATGTGACGGGCGCGATCGATCGTCAGGGACGCGTGGAGGACGGAACCGCCACGACCGACTACGATCAGGAAGAGCTCAAGCGGCATATTTCCATCAGCGCCGCCGTGGCTCCGCTGGAGTTTAATGAAACCAAAATCAATCTGATCGACGTGCCCGGCTACTTTGATTTCGCCGGCGAGATGGTCGGCCCGATGGCCGTGGCCGACGGCGCGCTGATCACGCTGAGCGCCGTGTCCGGCCTGGACGTCGGCGGCGAGAAGGCCTACGCCCTGTGCGAGAAGCACAGCCTGCCCCGCATGTTTGTCGTCAACCAGATGGATCGCGAGAATGCCAACTTTGACAAGACGCTCGCGTCCCTGACCGAAAAGTACGGCTCCGCCATCGCGCCCATCGAGCTGCCCATCGTGGAGAAGGGCCAGTTCACCGGCGTTGTGTGCGTGCTTGAAAACAAAGCCTACAGCGGCGAGGGCAAAAACCGCAAGATCATCCCGATCCCCGAGAGCATGAAGGACGCCGTTTCCGCCGCGCACGACGCGCTGATGGAAGCCGCCGCCTCGGCCGACGAGGAACTGATGGAGAAATATTTCGAAAATATGGAGCTGTCCGAAGAGGACACCGTGGCCGGCATCCGCAAGGGCACCCGTCTGGGTCTGGTCGTGCCCGTGCTGTGCGTTTCCGCGCTGACCCGCATCGGCACCGGCAAGCTGCTGGAGGACATCGTCGATCTGATGCCCTGGCCGCTGGATCACGAGAAGGAAGGCAAGAACCCCAAGACCGGCGACGCCGAGACGCGCGCCTGCAATGAGAGCGCGCCCTTCTCCGCGCAGGTGTTTAAGACGCTGGCCGACCCGTTCGTCGGCAAGCTCTCTCTGGTCAAGGTCATGTCCGGCGTGCTGACCAGCGACACCGCGCTGTACAACGCCAATCTGGAAAAGGCCGAGAAGGCCGGCTCCATCTACTTTATGCGCGGCAAGAAGCAGCTGCCCGCCCCCAAGGTCGTCGCGGGCGACATCTGCGCTCTGGCCAAGCTGCAGGCCACCTCGACCGGCCACACGCTGTGCGATCAGTCCAAGCCGATCGTCTTCCCGATGCTCAAGTTCCCGGAGCCCTGCATCGGCATGGCCGTTTACGCCAAGAAGGCGGGCGACGAAGACAAGATCTTCTCCGGATTGAACCGCCTGATGGAAGAGGATCCCACGCTGCGTCTGGTCAAGAACACCGAGACCACCGAAACCGTGCTCGAGGGTCTGGGCGAGATGCACATCGACGTGACCGCGAAGAAGCTGCTCTCCAAGTTCGGCGCGGACTGCACGCTGCAGTTCCCGAAGATTCCCTATCGCGAGTCCATCCGCAAGCCGATCGACGTTCAGGGCAAGCACAAGAAGCAGTCCGGCGGTCACGGCCAGTACGGCGACGTGCGCATCAAGTTCCGTCCCAACGACGATCCGACCGATACCGAGTTCCATTTTGAGGACGCGGTCGTGGGCGGCACCGTCCCGCGCAACTTCATTCCCGCGGTTGAAAAGGGCCTGCGCGACAACATACAGCACGGCGTGCTGGCGGGCTTCCCGGTTGTCGGCCTGACCGCGCAGCTGTACGACGGCTCCTACCATCCGGTCGATTCCTCTGAAATGGCCTTCAAGACGGCCGCCCGCATCGCGTTCAAGCAGCTGACCGGCGCCAGCCCCGTGCTGCTCGAGCCGATCTATCACGTCGAGGTCATGGTGCCCGACGAGTACATGGGCGACATCATCGGCGACATGAACAAGCGCCGCGGCCGCATCATGGGCATGGATCAG
>CAKUAV010000001.1 GCA_934636425.1 uncultured Clostridia bacterium | reverse complement strand
TATCATCAGCGTGCGGATGAAGCGCAGGCCGCGGATCTCGCGGTTGAGCGCAGAGGCGGTCAGAAAGCCCAGAATTGTCAGCGCCAGCACGCTGAAAAGGGCGTAGATCGACGTGTTTCTGAGCGCCATGATGAAGGCGGCGTCCTTAAAGAGCCGTTTGTAGTTCTTCAGCCCCACCCATTTCGCCCTGTTCAGATCGTAATTGGTGAAGCTGTAATAGAAGTTCATTATGATCGGATAGACCACGAAGAGCGCGAAGAATATCAGAAAGGGAGTCAGCATCAGCCAGGCGGCGAGCGTGTCGCGCCGGTTATAGCGAATGGGGCGTGTGTTCATGATCGGTTCCTCGCATTCGGGTCTGTATTTTGGAATGTTAAGATGCGTTTTAGAGGCGCTTCAAACGACAACGAGCCTGAGCGGCCGAAAGCGACCGCCCAGGCAGGTCATGGAAGCGACAGGGGGGAATCAGTAGTCCATCTCGAACTCCAGCTTCTCCTGAGCGTCCTTGAGCGCGGTTTCCGCGTCCACGTCGCCGAAGAGCACGTTCTGAACCAGCTCGTTGCGGATGGTCTGGAAGGACGGCGACCACACGGCGCGCGGCATGCCGATGCCGTGCTCAACGCAGTCGATGCGCACGCTGTTCCAGGGATCCATGGCGACGAACTCGTCGGACAGGGAGGACAGCGTCACGGGGATGTTGCACATCTCGGCGCGCTTGAGCGTGGATTCCTCGGTCATGACGAACTCGATGAAGCGCCAGGCGGCGTCCTTATCGGCGCAGTCGCGGCCCATGAAGAGCATGTTGCAGCCGGAGAATGTGGCCTCGGTGCCGTTGTTGGGAGGCAGCGCGATGCCGACCTTGCCGGCGTATTCGCTGCCCTCGGCCATCATGCCGGTCAGAGCGACGTTGTTGATGAGCGTCATGGCGGCCTGACCCTTCACGAAGGGGTTGGTGTCGCTGGAGGAATAGGCGATGTTCACGTCGGGCAGCAGACCCTTGAGGAAGTTGATGGCCTCGACCTTTTCCTCGCCGGTCATGATGGGGTTGGAATCCTCATCCATGTAGGCGCCGCCGTTGCCGTAGACGAACACGTCCAGCTCGACCAGATTGCCGCCCGCAGAGGGGAAGCAGAAGCCGGAGAACGTGATCTCGCCCTTCTCGTTCTTCTCGGTCAGCGCGCGGGCGGTTTCGGCCAGCTCGTCCCAGGTCTTGGGCACGGAGAGATTGGCCGCCTCGAGCAGATCGGAGCGATAGGCGAACACGAAGGGCGTGGATGAATAGCCGACGCCGTAGACATGACCCTTGTAGGTGCCGTTGGCCAGCACGCTGGGCATCAGGTTGTCCTTGCCCGACCAGGCGTTGAAGTAATCGTCGATCGGCAGATAGTGACCCTGCTCGACGCGGCTGGCGACGGAGAGTATGCCGTGGCCGATCAGATCGGGGCCGTCGCCGGCGGCGAAGAGCGTGTTCAGCTTGGTGTCCATGTCCGCGCCGATGGCGGCGTCGTCATAGAGGATTTTGACGTCGGGATTGGCCTTTTCGAATTCTTCGATGACCCAGCTCCAGTAGTCGTGTTCGGCCGCGTCGGAGCCGATGCGCTGGAAGGTCAGCTCGACGGGCGCTTCGTCGGCCGTGGCGACGGCGGCGCAGGAGAGCGCCAGCGCGAGCGTCAGCATAAGGGCGATGATTTTCTTCATGATCTGTGTTCTCCCTCTTTGTGGTATGCAGCCGCGCAGTGCGGCGCGCGGTTTATTTGAAAAAGCCTCCATTGAGCGCGAGCGCGGGAGGATTTTTCCGGAAAGTTGGAATGCGTCTCATATCTTGCGGCGTGCAATGCGGCGGGACTGAAGCCGACCGTCCGATCCGAAGGCGTCGATACAGCGCCGCCTCTCGACTTGTCCTGAGGCCGGGCCGGAAAGCGCTTCGGCCGAGGGTTCGATCGGAAGCGCCCCTGCGAAACGCGGCTCATTATGAAACGCAGCTGCGCGCGGTCAGCGCAGCGCCTTTTTGCCCTCGAGCAGCTGGCGGCGAATCCAGTCGCTGCCGACGAACCGGTCGCCGTGCGCGCGCAGCTCTTCGTAAAGATCGCGGCGCATCTGGGCGATGCGCGCCTGATGCTCGGGCGCGGCGATCAGATTGAGCTTCTCGCCGGGGTCGTTTGTCAGGTCGTACAGCTCGTCGATATCGGTGAGATTCCAGACGTACTTGTAGCGGTCGTCTCGAATCATGCGCGTGGAATACAGGCCGAACTGCTGGCCGTTGGAGGTGGAGACGATCTGTCTGCGGCAGTTATCGTCCTCCTCGGGCGCGAGCGGAAGGAGCCGGCCGTGCTCGATATCGGGATGGTTAAGTCCCAGCCACGATATGACCGAATACGGGATGTCCACGCAGTTGGACACGAACGCGTCGCACACGCGCGGCTTTACGCCCGGCACGCGCGCCATCAGCGGCACGCGGCAGATGTCGTCATAGAGCACATAGTGCTTGTCGAGCATATTGTGGCTGCCGCACATATCGCCGTGATCGGACGTGAACACGACGATTGTGTCGTCCTTCTGGCCGGTGCGATCGAGCGCGTCGAGTATCCGGCCGATCGCCTGATCGAGCTGGCTCACAACGCCGTAATAGCGCGCGACCATATACTTGAAGTCGTGCTCCCACGTCAGAGCGTCCGTATCCCAGCTGAGCGTCTGCTGCCTGTGGCAGTAGGGCTTGTTGTTGAACGGATCGCCGCAGCCCTCCCACATGGGGATGGTGTCGGGATCGTACATCGTGGAAAACGGCGCGGACGGGCGGCAGGGCAGATGCGGCTCCTCATAATCGACCCAGATGTGCCAGGGCTTGCCCTCGGCGGCAAATTTTTCGATCATTTCGCAGGCGCGCGCCGCCATCCAGTGCGTGCCGCTGTCCTCGACGGGGATCGGGCTTTCGCAGCCCATCCAGCCGCCGGTGTAGGCCGCGTCCGGATACTTCTCCTTCAGGAGCTGCTTGTGACCCGCCCAGCTGACCCATTCGTCGTAGCCGAACGAATCGGGATGCAGCGTCGCGGAGACATGGAAGCGGCCGAGATAGGCGGTGTTGTAGCCTTTCTCCTTCAGCTGACGCGGCCAGCACCATTCAGGCTGAACCGTGGGCGTGGGCATGAAATCGTAATTCCACTGCGCGCCGAACGAATCAGGGTGCCGTCCGCACAGTATGGCCTGCCGGGCGGGGGCGCACACGGGCAGCGGCGTAAAGGCGCGGCTGTAGACCACGCTTTGCGCCGCCAGACGATCGAGGGCCGGGGTTTTGATCGGCCTCAGCCCTCGGTATCCCACGCAGTCATGCCGCAGCTGATCGGCATTGATGAGCAGGAAATTCATAATTACTTGTCCCAGGGCGTCTTGATGCGGGAGACGTCGCCGTGCATGGGCGGCAGCATCTCGGGCACGACCAGCGCGCCGCCGTTCTCATAGGACTTGATCGCGGCGAATGTGTACTCCAGCGTGGCGAGCGCGTCGCGGCCGGAAGCGCGGATGTACTCGTAGGGCACGTTGTTGGTGATGTCCTCGAGGAAGGCGCCTATGCGGCGGGGGAAGGTCGCGCCGAAGGAGGACACGCCGTAATCGGTGGTGTTGGGCTCGGGCGTGGCCTGGTTCATCGTGCCGCGGTTGGTGTCGAACTCCTTGGGATCCCACACGTGCAGCTTCTCGACGCAGTTCTCGATGGCGAATGTGCTCTTGGAGCCGCAGTGCTCATAGCTCCACCAGCCGCCGTAGCCGAACATCGCGTCGCCGCGCTGGGAGATCAGATAGCCCACGCCGCCGTTGGCGAACTTGCAATGGATGGAGTTGACCGACAGCATCGCGTCCTCGGCGGTGCGGCGCACGCCGGGCTTGTCCAGGAAGGCCTGGATGCCGATGATGTCGCCGCAGAAATAGCGCATCACGGAGAAGGGATGGGCGCAGAAGGCCTTCAGATGGGCGTAGGGCATCTGCCACTGCTGCGCCATCATCTTGTTGTAGCCGGCCTCGGTGCCATTGAAGCCGACCTTGTGGATGCAGTAGATCAGCTCGCCGACCTTGCCGTCCAGCTGGCGCTTCTTCGCGTCCTCGGCGGGCTGGGTGAAGTAGTGGTTCAGGTCGCAGCCCAGATACAGCTTGTTCTTCGCGGCATAGTTGACCAGCTCGCGGGCCTCGCGCACGTCGGAGCAGATGGGCTTTTCGACCAGCACGCTCTTCTTGTAGCCCAGCGCGATCATGGCCGGCTCAAAGTGCATGGAGCCGTTCTCATAGCCGGAGGTGGTGACGGACACCACGTCGATCTCGGGCATATTCTTGAGCATATCCTCTTCGTCGTAGAACGCGCGGCAGCCGAACTCGGCGGCGGCTTCGTCCGCCTTTTCCTTGATCACGTCGCACACGGCGACCAGCTCGGAGAGCGGATTTTCCTTGTAGCAGCGGGCGTGAGTGTGACCGATTCCGCCCATACCGACGACGGCGACTTTCAGAGCCATGGTGTTGTCCTCCTTGTTTGTGTCGTTGAGTGGTTTATTCGTTCTGGGTCTTGTACTGAGAGGGCGTGATGCCCATTTCGCGCTTGAACTCGCGGGAGAAGTGGCACAGCGAGCCGAAACCCACCCGCGCGGCCACGTCGCCCACGCTGAGCCCGGTCTGCAGCAGCTCCATGGCGCGGGCGAAGCGGTATCGGCGCAGATATTCCTGCACGGCGATGCCGGTCACCTGCCGGAACTGGCGGGAGAGATAGTCGCTCGACACGCCCACCGACGCGGCGATTGCGCCGACCGTCAGCTGAGCGTCGCCATAGCACGCGTCGATCTGGGAGAGCGCCTGAGAGACGTACGCCGAATACGCGCCGCCCTCGCTCGCGCTGCCCACATGGGCGCGGTATGCGCGGGAAAACTCCACCAGCAGGCACACCAGCAGGCTCTTGAGCCGCGTGCGCCAGCCGATATCGCGCTTTTCGCACTCGTCGTTCATCATTGTGATGAGCCGAAGGCACGATTTGCGCTCGGCCAGCGACAGGTGGAGGCGGGGCAGTCCCGCCGCGGGATCGGGATCGAACAGCCGGTCAAGGCCGGGCAGCATGCGCAGCTCGGCAATCGCCTCGCCCACGGCCTGCCGCTCGAAAATGCAGTTGAATATGTGCGTCACGCGATTGCCGATGTACTTGTGCGACACGCCGGGCTTTATGACGAATATGTCGCCCTCGATCAGCAGTATCACAGAGCCGGCGCTGTCCTGAAGGCAGAAGCCCTCGCTGACATAGACCAGCTCGTAAAAATCGTGATCATGCCGGCCGCAGTTGGTGTGATGGGCGCGCATGACGCGCACCGCGGGATCGCCCGGAGCCAGCAGCGAGTCGAGGCGGATCGAATTGGGCATGGCGCACACTCCATTAACTTACTTCTTGGGGAACATTTCGTCCAGATAGACCACGCGGCCGGTGTTGAGCGACTCGATGGCGGCGTGTATGACCTGCTGCGCCTTGAGCCCCTGCAGGCCGCTGCCGTCGATGTCCTCGGGCTTCACGCCGGCGTCCACCTGGCGCACGAAGCAGCGGATGCGCTCGCGGAATGTGTCGTCAAAGTTGGAATAGCCGCCGAAGACCGGGTTGGTGTAGACGCGCTTTTCCGGATTGCCCGCCGGATAGAGCGTGGCCTCGCGCCACATATCCTCGAACACCAGCCGGCCCTTCAGGCCGGCCACCTCGCAGCGCTCCATGGGATGGCCGCGGGCGATGTCGTAGCTGGAGGTCAGATGACCGACCGCGCCGCACTTGAACTTCATGTTGATGCTGGCGGTCGACCAGATGTTGCGCCCGGGCGCCTTCATGGCGAAGCACTGCACCGCGTCCACATCGCCCATGAAATAGCGTATGATCTCGCAGGAGTGCGGGTTGAGCGCCTTGAGATGATAGTAGGGCGACTCGAGCGGCTGGGGCTTGCCGATCCACAGCGCCATGTTGCAGAACAGCAGATCGCCGATCAGTCCCTCGTCCTGCCACTTCTTGGCGGCGCGGGCGGCGGGGGTGAAGCGGTGATTGAAGTCTATGGCGAAGCAGCGGTTGAGCCGCGCGGCGGTGTCCACCATCTTCTGGCCGTTTTCGATCAGGTTGCTGATGGGCTTTTCGCACAGCACATGGCAGCCGGCCTCCAGCGCCTGAATGGTGGGCAGATAGTGATCGGACGAATATTCATAGCCGCCGGTGGCGACGGAGACCAGATCGGGCTTTAATTCCTTGAGCATGGTGGGCGCGTCCAGATAGTAGGGAACGCCCAGCTTCTTCGAGGCGGCGACGGCGCGCTCCTCGTTGATGTCGCACACGCCCACCAGGTCGACCAGCTCGTCCTCCTGATAGATGCGCGCGTGCAGATTGCCGATGTGACCCAGGCCGATGACGCAGACTCTGAGCATGGAAATCCTCCTTCACGGCCGTTCGACCCGCCCCGCTCGGGCGATGAGATGAAGCGGGGCGGGGAAGGCGCTTAAATTACTTCTTCTGCTGGAGCTTGACCGCGTCGGCGATGCCGCCGATGTACTTGCTGTCATAGGCCTCCTGAGAGGAGACGAACGGACGGCCGTTCATCAGGAAGTTGGTGTAGATGGGCGCGGGACGGCCGGTTTCCTTCTCGCGCTTGGCGATGAAGGCGTACATACGGGTCTTGAGCGCCTCGACGACCTCGGGATTCTCGGCGGCGACGTTGTGGTTCTCCTCCGGATCCTTGATGAGGTTGTACAGCTCCAGCTCGGGCTTGAAGTGGAAGTCGGGCTCCAGCGCCACGATGAGCTTCCACTCGGGCGTGCGCCAGCCGTGCTTGCGCATCCATGTGCACTCGGTGATGTAGAACTCCGGCTCCGCGTCGCGGTGCTCGCCGCGCACCAGCGGCAGCAGGCTGCGGCCCTCCATGGGCAGGTTGTTCTCGATGCCCATCAGCTCGAGCAGCGTCGGGGTGACGTCCTTGAGCTGGCAGTAGTCGTCATAGCGCTTGCCCTCGGGCAGATGACCCTTCCAGCGCAGTATCAGCGGCACGACCAGCGTGCAGTCGTACATGCCGTGATGATCGAAATAGCAGTCGTGATCGTAGAGCGTCTCGCCGTGATCGGACGCGAATATGACGATGGTGTCCTCCTCGAGGTTCAGCTCCTTGAGGCGGGTGAGTATCTGCTGGATGCAGCAGTCCATGTAGGTCACAGCCGCGTCGTACTGGGCGATGACGTAATCGGGATTGGTGCAGCCTTCCGGCACCCAGCTCTTGATGTAATCGCCGAAGGGCTTGAAGTCATAGACCTTCTGCATGCGCTTGTCGGCGGGATCGCAGGGATCGCCCTTGAAGTACATATCCTTGAACGGCGCGGGCGCCAGATAGGGGGAGTGGGGATCCATGTGGCGCAGGAACAGCATGAACGGCTTGTCCTGAGCGGCCAGGCGCTCCAGCTCGGGGATGGCGACGTCGTTCAGATTCTCCGCCTTGTGGGCGCGGCCGTCGTCGTGATCGGGGCCCCAGCCGGAGAAGGACAGATAGTTGTCGTAGCCGCGGCCGCCCGCGTTGCCCTGAAAGCCCACGCAGGTGGTGGTGTAGCCGTTGTCGCGCAGGATCTCGGCCAGCACCGGAACGCCGTCGATGATCGCCTTCTGCGCCAGCGCGACCACGTCGGTGCCGAAGCAGTCGCGGCCGGTCATCATGTTGGAATAGCCGGGCGTGGTGGGGATGTGCGCGGAGAAGCAGTGGTTGAATGTCACGCCGCCCTCGGCGTACTTGCTGATGTTCGGGGTGGTCAGGCGGCCGTAGCCGTAATGGCTCATGTGGTCGCGGCGCAGGCTGTCGATGCCGAAGAACAGCAGATTGGGTTTCTTGCTCATGCCCTTGTCCTCCTGTATTGTCGCTTTATGTTCCCGCCGGGGCGGGATGATTTACTGAATGTCCTGAATGCGCGGATCCCAGACCGATACGCGCTTGCCCTCGCGGGCGGAGAGATAGCACGCCAGCACAAGGCGCAGCGTGTCGCGTCCCTCCTCGGCGGTGCAGACCGGCTCTGCGCCGTTGAGGAACTCGGCCATGGGTCTGGCCTGCCAGCCGAGCCGCTCGCCGTGTCCCTTCGGGCTCTCGATGCCGCTGTCCGTCCAGTCCGCGTCGCCTTCTTTGTACCACTTCAGGCCGGGCATGGCGGGGCGGGGCAGGCGGGTCGAGGGATTGTCGCCGAAGTACTGCTGTATGGAGCCTCCCTCGCAGTACACCTCGGTGGTGATCTCACTGCCGCAGCAGGTGAAGCAGCAGCTGATCTCGCAGATCAGGCCGTCCGCGTATCTGAACAGTGCCACGGCGTTGTCGTTGGGCACATTGGGATTGACCATGGTGCTCATCTCGCAGCTGACCGTCTCGGGCATGCCGAATATCCAGAGCATCATGTTGATGGGATGCGCGGAATCGTCGGCGAAGATGTCGCGGTTGTGTTTGGGATCATTGTGCCAGGTGTTCTCAAAGCCCGTCCAGAGATGCGTGCCCAGCGCGTGGCGGCGGCGGTACTGGCACACCTTGCCCAGCGCCCCGGTCGTGATCAGCTCGCGGATCTTCTGGTTCTGCGGGTCGGTGCGCATCTGCCAGCCCATTGTGAGCCGCACGCCGTTGTACTTCACGGCCTTGACGATGCGGTCGGCCTCGCTCATTGTGAGCGCCATGGGCTTGTAGAGGATGATATCCTTATGCGCCGCGGCAGCCGCCTCGACCAGCGGGGCGTGCAGATCGGTTTCGGACGTGATGATGACCGCCTGAATATCGCGCGCGAGGACGTCATTGAGCGCGGGCACGAACTCTATGCCGAAGCCCTCGCAGGCCTTTTGGCCGCGCTCGGCGTCATGATCCCAGCCGCAGACCGGCTGAGCGCCGTATTCGGGGTGGTCGAGCCACTGGCGGGCAATGGCGTTTATATGGCCGTGGGCAAAGCCCAGTATGGCGACTTTTTTCATATAAATTCCGCCTCCTGTATGTCGGCTCTATGTCGGCTGTCTTAGCTCTGTCTTTCAGCGCGCGCCCAGCATCTTCAGGCAGGCGTTCATGTAGCCGTAGCTCTCGCTGGCGATGGCCTGAGCCTGCTGGAGGGTCTGCTCGGGGCCGATGACCTCCAGGCACACGGGGCCGTCGTAGCCCGCGTCGACCAGCGCCTTGAAGTAGCCGTACAGATTGATCTCGCCGCGGCCGCAGGCCTGATCGGCGGGCGCGCCCGGGTTGGGGCCGGGGCCCTTGCAGTCGCGGATGTGGACGTGACCCATGCGGGAGACGACCTGCGCCAGCGCTTCCTCGGGCTTCTCGCCCGCGCGGTGGATGTGGCTGGGATCCATGTCCACGCCGAAGGACTCGGCGGTGATCTCCTCCATGGCGCGCAGCGTGGTGGGGGTGTTGTAGATGGCGCTGTTGACGTGCGCCTTGCAGCACAGCTTCACGCCGTACTGGGCGGCCAGCGCGGCGCGCGCCTTGAGGGTGTCGATGGAGCTCACGATGTCCTCTTCAACGTCGCTCTTGCCGCCGGGGCCCACGTTGACCACCGGGATGCCCAGATACTGCGCCGCCTTGAACGCCTTGGTCAGGCGCTCCTCGTCCAGCGTCGCGGCCTCCATGCTCAGCAGCTCCACGCCCGCCTCCTTGGCGGCCGCCTTGATCAGCGGAGCCTGAGTCTCCCATGCGTCGAGCACCAGATGCTCGCACATTCCCCCGATGGCGGACAGCTCCACGCCGTCGTAGCCCGCGGCCTTGATGGCCTTCATGGCGGTTTTGACGTCCACGCCCTTGAACAGAACCGTGTTGACACCGAGTTTCATGCTTGTTTCCTCCTGTTAATATAAATAATACAATGTGCGGACAAAGCGTCCCACAAACGGGTTTCCGATCAGTTCACGCTCATTATACATCCCGCGTTCCCGGCGCGCAACACAAAACGTTTTCCAGATCGGATTTGAGATCGGATTTGTGCAAGTCGGGGTCGGGTACGCAAAATGCGCGCCATGTCGTATTGGGAAAAGCGACGGCGGCGCTCGGACACCTTGACGGGTGAACGTTCGGGAAAAACGGGCAAAATTGCGCGCAATTTGAGCGCTTTTGCGAAAAACGCGCAAAATCCTCGATGGGGGCGCGCGTCGGAAATGAGCAAAAATCGGAAATTGCGCCGAAACCGGGGCTGGGCGCGCAATGTCAAAAAAAGCGGCTCGCAAGCGCTTTTTCAGGCGCATGCGAACCGCAGAGGAGGATTACTTCTGGAGCAGATGGATGGCGAAGCCGCCGATTTCGTCCTGAAGGTAGATGGCGACCGGCTTGCCGTTCTTCTCCTTCAGGCTGGACTCGTTGAACCTGAAGCCCTGGCTCTCCAGATAGGCGCGGGCGCGCACGATGGAGTTGCAGGCGACGGCGATGTGGCCGTTTTTGCCCAGATAGGGGGTCTTCATGGCCTCGATGGAGCCGCCGGCGAACACGGAGGAATTGCCCTCGCGCACAGGCCAGCCGAACAGCGCGCTGAACTTCTGCGCGACGTCCAGCGCATCCTCGCCGCTTTCGCAGTTCACGCCGACGTGAACCAGCTCGAAGCCCAGCATCTTGCGCACGGCGCTGCGGGTGATCTCCTCGATCTTGTCGAACGCGCCCGCATTGATCAGATCCTCCTTGGCCATCCAGCTGCCGCCGCAGGCGATGATCTTGCCAAAGGAGAGATAGTCGTTCATATTGTTCTCGTTCACGCCGCCGGTGGGCATGAACAGCATATCGCCGTAGGGCGCGCTGACGGCCTTGATGGTGGCCAGGCCGCCCATGGCCTCGGCGGGGAAGAACTTGACCACCTTCAGGCCGAAGCGTATGGCCTGCTCGATGTCGCTGGTGGTGGGGCAGCCGGGGAATATCGGATAGCCCTTCTCGACGCAGTGGCCGACGACCTCGGGATTGAAGCCGGGCGTGACGATGAACTTTGCGCCCGCGGCCATGGCCTTGTCGGCCTGCTCGGTGGTCAGCACGGTGCCGGCGCCCACGAGCACCTCGGGCAGATCGTGCGCCACGCGGCGGATGGACTCCTCGGCGGCGGCGGTGCGGAATGTGATCTCGGCGACCGGCAGACCGCCGCGGGCCAGCGCGCGGCACAGCGGCACGGCGTTGTCGGGATTGGTCAGCTTAATGACGGGCACGATGCCCAGCGCGGAAATTTTCTGAATCATATCCATAAAAAACACACTCCTTGACGGCTGTTCTCGCCCCTATTATACACCGGCGCGCGCGCGTCGGCAAGAGAAATTCTCGCTATCTGAAGGGATGATTCCAGCCGCTGCGCAGAAAATCGCGCCAGTGGGCGTAATCGCGCTGATAGCGCCCCACGCGCTGCCAGAACTTGTCCGAATGGTTGAACTCGTAGAGGTGGCACAATTCATGGATGACCACATAGTCGAGCGCTTCCTTCGGCGCCATGATGAGCTTCCAGTTGAAGTTGACATTGCCCAGCGTGGAGCAGCTGCCCCATTTTGTGCGCTGATCCCGCACGGTCACGCGGCCGGGGCGACGGCCGATGAGCGGGACATAGTGCTCGACGCGCTCGCTCAGCCGCTGCATCGCGCGTCTGACCAGGCAGGCGCGCAGCCGCTCAGCGACCGATTCGGGATCGAGATTGCCGCCCGAAATGATGATTTCGCCGCTTTCGATCGCTTCGCTCTGACGCGCGGCGGGGCGCAGGCGCAGCGTATGGATTTCGCCCTCGAGCGGCACGGGCATGCCGTCGGTCATCGGGAAGGCGGCGCGCTCGCGGTCGGCGTAGGCATCAAAGCGCTTTTGCGCTTCGCGGATCCAGTCGATGTGGGAGGCGACATAGGCGTCTGCCTGCCGCAGCGGACAGGCGGCGGGCGTGAAGAGACGAATTTCGGTGGGCAGCACGCGCAGCTCTATGGACGAGCGGCCGGTCTGCATGAGCGTATAGGCGAGCGTTTCATCGCCCGCGCGAACGGAGCGCCGCATGGGAAAAGATCCTCCTTTGACAGCAAAAAACTCTGCGCAAGGGATTCGCCGTCCCCGATTGCGATTCCTGCCTTGCGGCGCAAATTGGCTGAAAATGCGTTCGAAATGAAGGAAAATGCTCCGAATATTTGCCCGGGAGAGAAGAAAATGGCCTTTGGCAGGTAAAAAGTGCGCGTTTTTCTCGGCTTTTTCTTGCCTTTAATCGATAAAGCGCTTATAATAAGGGACAGATAATGGCGGGGGGTGTCTCTTCATGCCTCTGTATCAGTATGTCTGTCAGGCGTGCGGCCATGAATTCGAGGTCATGACCTCGATGGACAGGCGCGACGAGATCGTCTGCCCCAAGTGCGGCGGCGCGGTGAAGCGCGACTGGACGGGCAGCTGCTCGTTCGGCCATATGAAGTACGCCGGCTCGGACAAGGCGAGCGGCTGCTGCGAGGGCCGTCCTCACTGCGGCCGGCACTGACGCGTCCGCAGCGCATAATATAAACGGGAGTGCCGGTCATCCGGTGTTTTATCATGTCTAAACAAGAATTTTTCTCGATCAGGGGCGGCATACCGCTGCGCGGCGAGGTCAAGGTCAGCGGCGGCAAGAACGCGGCGGTGGCCGTCATTCCGGCGGCGCTGCTGGCCAACTCCCCCTGCACGATCGAAAATCTGCCCGATATTTCCGACGTCCATGTACTCATCGACATGCTCAGATGGCTGGGCGCGGGCGTGACGTTCGACGGCAGCACGATGACGGTCGATCCCACGACGGTCGATCACTACAATCCGCCCTATGAGCTGGCGAGGAAGATGCGCGCGAGCTATTATCTTGCGCCGGTGCTGACCTATCGCTTCGGCCGGGCGGAGGTGCCCATGCCGGGCGGCTGCGACATCGGCGCGCGGCCGATCGATCAGACGATCAAGGCGTGGACGGCGCTGGGTGCGAATGTGAACACGCAGCGCGGCGTTTTGACCGTGACCGGCGAGCGGCTGCGCGGCGCGGACATCCACCTCGATATGCCCAGCGTGGGCGCGACGATCAACGCCATGCTGGCGGCGGTGTTCGCCGAGGGCATGACCACGATACACAACGCGGCCAAGGAGCCGCACATCGTCGATCTGGCCAACTTTCTGGGCAGCATGGGCGCGTGGGTGAAGGGCGCGGGCACCGACATCATCCGCATACGCGGCGGCAGGCCGCTGCACGGCTCGACATACGCCATCATTCCCGATCAGATCGAGACCGGCACGCTGATGATCGCGGCGGCGGCCACCGGCGGCGACGTGGTGATCACCGACGCGATTCCCTATCACATGGAGTCGCTCTCGGCCAAGCTGCTCGAGATGGGCGTGTACGTCCACGACGAGGACGACCGCATCCATGTGCGCGGCGAGGGCATACTGCGCGGCATCAATGTCAAAACCCAGTATTATCCCGGCTTTCCGACCGATCTTCAGCAGCCCATGGTCAGCCTGCTCGCCATTGCGGGCGGCACCAGCGTGGTGACCGAAAACATCTATGAGGCGCGCTTTCGCTATGTGGACGAGCTGCGCCGCATGGGCGCGAACATCCGCATCGTCGATCGCGTGGCCATTGTGGACGGCACGCAGAAGCTCATGAGCGCGCCGGTGACGGCGACCGATCTGCGCGCGGGCGCGGCGCTCATCGTGGCCGGGCTGATCGCCGAGGGCACGACCGAAATCGCCAACGCGCACTACATTCGCCGCGGCTACGAGAAGATCGACGAAAAGCTGCGCCATCTGGGCGCGCAGGTCGAATGGTACACGCGCGAGGTTCCGGACTGACGGTTTATTTCCACCATATCATACAGCGGACAAACGGCGCATCGGACGAAAGCTGTCCGGTGCGCCGGTTTTTGAAATGTGTTGTTTGCGGGCGCAGGCCGTGATATAATGACCGTGGCCGGTGCTTTGCGGCGCGCGGCCGGAGCGGCAGAGACGATTGAGCGGAGGACGGGCATGGGCAAGACGCTGGTGCTGGCGGAGAAGCCGTCGGTGGGACGAGACATCGCGCGGGTGCTGGGCGCGCGCGGAGGCGGCGAGGGCATGATCGTCGGGGAGGAGTATGTCGTCAGCTGGGCGGTCGGCCATCTGGTGACGCTGTGCGACCCGGACGAGCTGAATCCCGATTGGAAAAAGTGGTCGATGGACACGCTGCCCATGCTGCCCGAGGCGCTCAAAACGAAGGTCATATCCAAGACACGCGCGCAGTTTTCGGTGCTCAAGAAGCTTTTGCGCGATCCGGAGATCGACCGCGTGATCTGCGCCACCGACAGCGGCCGCGAGGGCGAGCTGATATTTCGCTATATCTACGATCAGGCGGGCTGCAGGAAGCCTGTCGACCGGCTGTGGATCTCCTCGATGACCGACGCGGCCATCCGCGAGGGCTTTGCGTCGCTGAAGCCCGACTCGGCCTACGACGGGCTGTACGCGAGCGCACGCTGCCGCAGCGAGGCCGACTGGATCATCGGCATGAACGCCTCGCGCGCCTATACGCTGAGGTACGACGTGCTGCTCTCCGTCGGCCGCGTGCAGACCCCCACGCTGGCGCTGCTCGTGGCGCGCGACCGCGAAATACGCGCCTTCACGCCGCGCGATTACTGGGAGATCCGCGCCGACTTCGGCGATTACACCGGGCTGTGGATCGACCCGGAGACGAAGGAAATGCGCTGTTACGATCACGACAGGGCGGAGGAAATCGCCGCGCGCGTGCGGGGCAAAGAGGGCGTAGTGACCGAAAACGAGCGCGCGCGCAAGACACAGCCCCCGCCCCAGCTCTACGATCTGACCTCCCTTCAGCGCGAGGCCAACAAGCTGCTCGGGCTGTCCGCCGCCAAGACGCTCGAAATCGCGCAGGCGCTCTACGAAAAGCACAAGCTGCTCACCTATCCGCGCACCGACAGCCGCTATCTGCCCCACGACATGATTCCCAAGATCGCCAAGACGCTAAACGCGCTGCCCGAGCCGTACGCCGCGCTGGTCGCGCCGCTCAGGGAGGCGGGCAAATTCTCCACGAGCGGGAGGATGTACAACGATTCGAAGGTCAGCGATCACCACGCGCTGGTGCCCACCGGCAGCTTTGCCGCGCTGAACCGGCTCAGCGAAGTGGAAAGGCGCGTGTTCGACATGGTGGTCAAGCGGCTCATCGCCGCGCACTATCCCGACTATGAATATCTGTCCGTGAAGCTCACCACCCGCGTGGGCGCGGACGATTTCCGCACGACCGGCAGCGTGCCGCTCAAGGAGGGCTGGAAGGCGGTCTATCGTTCGGACAAGCCCGATAAGGACGAGACCGACGCGCTGCCCGATCTGCCCGTCGGCACGGCGCGCAAGGTCAAGGGCGTGAAGCTCAAGGCGCAGAAGACCAAGCCCCCCGAGCCGCACACCGACGGCACGCTCCTTCAGGCCATGGAGAACGCCGGCCGCGCGCTGGAGGACGAAAGCCTGCGCGAGAGCATGAAGGACAGCGGACTGGGCACGCCCGCCACGCGCGCCGCCATCATCGAGCGGCTGGTCGAGGTGGGCTACGCAAAGCGCAAGGGGCGCACGATACTCTCCACCGACAAGGGCGAAAAGCTGATCTCCATCGCGCCCGAGGAGCTGACCTCGCCCATAATGACCGGCAAGTGGGAGAAATCGCTGGCGGTCATGGCGCGCGAGAACGATGAAAGCGCGCTCGATGCGCTCAGCGGCCGCTTCATGGAGGGCATCAGCCGCTTCGCCGCGTTTCTGGTCGATCAGGCCAAGGACGCGCCGCAGGACGTGGCGTTTGATCCCGAGGAGCGCAAGAAGACCCGAAGCGGCAAATCGCGCGCATCGGCGGTCAAAAATCTGGATGTTCCCTGCCCGATCTGCGGCGAGGGACATATCACGGAGAACTCAAAGGCGTTCGGCTGCTCCCGCTGGCGCGAGGGCTGCAAGCTGACGCTGTGGAAGGACTGTCTGGTCAGCCGCGGCGGCCCGGCGCTCACAGCGGCGCTGGTGAAGCTGATCGTCGAAAAGCGCGAGGTGGCCGGCAGCACCGGCGTGATCACCTATGCGCCCGGCGAGCTGCCGCGCTTTAATCCCAACGAGAACGCCGTCATTCCCGCGCCGAAAAAGCGCGCGTCCGGCAAGGCGGAAGCGGCGGGAACGAAAAAGACATCGGCGAAAAAAGCCGCGCCGAAATCCGCGTCCGCGCAGGAGAAGGCCGCCCCCAAGGCCAAAGCGGCGAAAACGCCCAAGGCCGCCGCGCCCAAGGCAGCGGACAAACCGGCAAAGGCGGCCAAACCCGCCGCGCCCAAGGCCGACGCGGAGAAAACGCGGAAAACACCCGCGCCGAAAGCGTCTGCCGCGCCGGAGCAGATCGATCTGTTCTCGGAGACGTGAGAGATGCGGCGCTGAGGATTCGCGGCTTTGACGGCGGCGCTTTCCGCAGAAAGCCCGGAACATATGCGGCTCTGATTCGCGGCCAGGCGATGAGAGCCGACGCGAGGAAACAGCGGGGCGAAGAGCGGGACTGCGCGCGCCGTCGGCCTGTGACGGCAGCCCTTTGCGGGACGCGCGTTTCGCATGGCCGCGCGGCGCGCAGAAAAATGGAATTTTATCGCGGCGAAGAACTGTCGGCGCGATGCATATTATGAGAAAACAGTAAGGAGTTTTTTATCGTGGGAACGACAAATTTTGCGGTTTTTGTGGATCTGGAAAACGCAGGCGCGAAGGAATCCATGCTCAACAACATCATTGAGAAGGTCAAGATTCGCGGCGATATTCTGCTGGGCAAGGTGTACGGCTATACCGACCGCTATTCCTCGCTCAAGGAGTGCCTGCTTTCCAATACGTTTTCCGTGGTGCCCTCGCTGCGCTATGGAAAGAATCAGAAGAACAATCTCGACATTCAGCTGGTCATCGACGCGATGGAGGTGGCCTACACCAATCCTTTGATCGACAGCTTCTGCATCGTCTCGGGCGACAGCGACTATATGCCGCTCGTCGGCCGGCTCAAGGCGATGGGCAAGCACGTGCTGGGCATCTCCCGCTCGGAGGTGGCCAGCGGCATATTCATCAAGGCGTGCAACGAGTTCATATTCCTCGAGTCGGTGGCCTCGGTGACCAAGCCGGCCAAGATCGCCCGTCAGGAACGCGATCAGGATCACGGCGCGGAGCCGACCATCGGCGAGCTGGCCAAGCAGGTGCTCACAATCCTTCAGGATCAGGACGAGGATCAGATGTATGCCAGCGAGCTCAAGGACACGCTTTTGCGCCTGCATCCCGATTTCAACGAGAGCAATTACGGCTGCTCGACGTTCGGACGCTTCGTCCAGCAGCTGGTGCGCGTCTGCCCCGATCTGAAGGCGTGGACGGAGGCGTCCTCGCTGATCATCGGCGTGAACACCGCCGCCGAGAGCGCCGCGCCCGCGCTGACGCGCAGCAGCTGGCTGCCCGCATTCCGCGAGAGCCTCAGGCGCTTCAAGGAGGACGGCTTTGAGCGCATCAATCCCTCGATTCTCAAGGCGGCGATTCAGGCCGACTATCCGGACTTCGACGAAAAGCAGATCGGCTTCAAGCGCTTCAGCGACATCATGAAGGCGCTGGAGAAGGAGAAGCTGCTGGTGATCGAGATGGACGAACAGCACACAATGCTGCTGAAGATCTGCTGAAGGCAGACGCATCATCCCGGCATTTTGATACAGGGAGGAACACAGGCATGATCGTCAAGGCAAACGAACAGGGCTTTTCCATTGAAATCGGCGGCGAGGAATATCTGAATTGTCCGGCGCAGATCGCCGTGGACGCGGACGGAAAGAGCGATGCGGACGAGCGCTATCTGCCCATGCGCGTGTTCGAGACGCGCCGCGAGGGCAATCTGACCGTCCACATCTGGCATACTCAATCCGGCCTGTGGGAAAAGAAGGACTATGTGCTGGAGTGCGGCGCGGACTGGGCGCGGTTTTATGCGCGCGTTTGGGGCGAACACAGCGTGGACGCGCTGCGCTTCTTCGCGGGGAACGCGCGCTATGAGACGGCGGGCTATCTGCTGCCCATAGCGGGGCACGCCGACTATGCGCGCTCGTTGCGCATGATGACCGAGCCGGGCGCGATCGAGCTGGGTTATTTTACGCCGCCGTGCTACTGCTATCCGCTGTTTCTGGACGGCTGCGGCCGCTGGCTGGGCGTGGGGCTGGCCGCGCGGGCGGGACAGTATAACTTTCATCAGTTCCTGCTGAAGTGCGCGCGCAATCGCTGCGGCTTCGAGGTTCCGCTCTATGGAAAGACGCGCGTTTCGGGCGCATGGGAGAGCCAGAGCCTGCTCTTTACCGAGGGGGAGGATGCGTTCGGCGCGCTGCGCGCCTATGCCGACTGGCATTACGAAAGCGGCTGGTGCGTGAAGAAGGATCGCTCGAATGAGCCGGACTGGTGGAAAAGGCCGATATTCTGCGGCTGGGGCGAGCAGTGCGACAGAGGGCGGCGGCTGGGCGGCGCGCCGTATGATTACGCCACGCAGCGCGATTACGAGGATATGAGCCGCCGGCTGGACGAAATGGGACTGCGCCCGGGCTGTCTGATCATAGACGACAAGTGGCAGAATCAGTATGGCGAAGCGCTGCCCGATCCGGAAAAATGGCCCGATCTGCGTGCCTTTGCCGACGCGGAGCACAAAAAGGGACGGCGCGTCGTGTTGTGGTTCAAGTCCTGGTATCCCGAGGGACTGCGCGCGGAGGAGTGCGTGGAATATCTCTGCACGGCCTGCGGCGCGGACCCGACCAGCGAGAAATACCGCGCGCGCATGAAGGAGACGATACGGCGGCTCCTCTCCGACGAGGCGGGCTGCTATAACTGCGACGGCTTCAAGATCGACTTTGCCAACTGCATGCCGCTGGGGCGTTACGTCCGCGCGCATGAGGACGGCGTGTGCGGCGTGGAGCTGCTCAGGCGCTTCATGACGATGATGCGCGATTTCGCCAAGGCGGTCAAGCCGGACGCGCTGATCAACTGCTCCTGCGCGCATCCGTATTTCGACGAAATCGTCGATCAGGCGCGGCTGCACGATTACGAGGGACATCAGCGCTGCGTATTCGACGTGATGAGCTACCGCGCGAAGCTGTACGAGGCGGTGCTTCCGGACGTCATCATAGACACCGACGCGGGCGGCATCGGCACGCGGCGCGAGTTCGAGCGCTGGGTCAGGCGCTGTGCCGAGCTGGGCGTGCCCGATCTGTATTATCTCTCCGGCAGCGGCGACGTGCGCCTGACAGACGCGGACGCCGATCTGATTCGCGCCTGCTGGGCGGCCTACGAGGAAAAACGCACCCACTGACATACGGAAGAGGATGATGGGAAAATGCATTTCATAACGCGGGACAAGTCGTTTTATAAGGAGTTTTTCTCGCTGCTGGTGTTCATCGCGCTGCAGAACCTGATCGTCTACTGCGTCAATCTGGCCGACAACGTGATGCTGGGGCGCTGGAGCGAGGAGGCGCTCTCGGGCGTGGCGCTGGCCAACCAGATTCAGTTCCTCTTGCAGATGATCGTTTCCTCGGTGGGCGAGGGCGTTGTGGTGCTGGCCTCCCAGTACTGGGGCAAGAAGGATCTGCGCCCCATACCGGACGTCAACGGCATAGGCCTGAAGATCGCGCTGGGCACGGGGCTTGCGTTCACGCTGGCGGGCTTCTTCCTGCCCGGGCGGATTCTCTCGCTGATGTGCAACGAAGCGCCGGTCGTGGCGGAGGGCGTGAAGTATATGCGCATTGTGTGCTTTACTTATCTGCTGTATTCGGCCTCGACTGTGCTTCTGGCCACAATGCGCAGCGTGGAGAACGTGCATATCGGCATGAGCGTGTCGGTGATGGCGCTCTTTGTGAATGTGATTCTCAACTATGCGCTGATATTCGGCCGGCTGGGCTGCCCGCGCATGGGCGTTGAGGGCGCGGCGCTGGCAACGCTGATCGCCCGCGCGTGCGAGCTGATTGTGACGCTCGTCTTTGTGCTGAAGCTGGACAGGCGTCTGCGCATGAAAATGAGCGATCTGTTCAAGAGCGAGAGGACGATCAGCCGCGACTATATCCGCGTGGCCACGCCGGTGATACTCTCCGGCCTGTCCTGGGGCGTCGCGCAGTTCATACAGGCCGCGATTCTCGGCCATCTGGGCAGCGCGGCGGTGGCGGCCAACAGCATGGCGGCGTCGCTGTTTTCGATCGTGTCGGTCGTGGCGTACGGCTCGGGCAGCGCGGCGGCGGTGTTCGTGGGCAAGCTGGTCGGCTCGGGCGATCAGAGCAAGCTGCGCGAGTATGTGCGCACGCTGCAGGTGCTGTTTTTGCTGATCGGCCTGTTGACCGGCGCGACCATATTCTTCCTCAAGGACGGCATCATCAGCGTTTACAAGGTGGCCGACGGGACGCGCGCGCTGGCGCGGTCGTTCATGGTGGTTCTGTCGATCACGGCGGTCGGCTCGGCCTATCAGGCGCCCTGCCTGACCGGCATTGTGCGCGGCGGCGGCCGGACGAGCTTTGTGTTCTACAACGACCTGATTTTCCAGTGGGGCATGGTGATCACGCTCTCGCTGCTCTCGGCCTTCGTCTGGAAGCTCTCGCCGGTCTGGGTGTTCTTCTTCCTCAAGAGCGATCAGCTGGTCAAGTGCATCGTCGCGGCCTTCGAGGTCAACAGCTATCACTGGATAAGAAAACTGACCCGGTAGGGCGGCGCGCAGAGCGGGAAACGCCCGTATACGATATGATCTGACCGGCCGCGGCATTCGCCTGTCGGAGCCGGTCAGGTCATTCTTTATGCGCCAGAGGGGATTGAACTGACAGGGCGCGTTTCCCGGGCGCTGAAAAATACAAAAACAATCCCGAAAAACACATTGACGCGCCCGGACGCGCGCCGCTATAATGAGCGCAGGATATTTTGCGCGAATGCGGGAGGATATGACTGTGAGCGACAACAGGTGGTTTTCCGAGGCGCGGTTCGGCATGATGCTGCACTGGGGGCTTTATTCCCTGCTGGGCGGCGAGTACAAGGGCCGTCAGTGCGGCGGCGCGGACGACGGCGGGAGCAACGAGCTGGGCGAGTGGATACAGAGCTTCTTCGCCATACCCTGCGCCGAATACGAGCAGTATGCCAGGGCGTTCAACCCCATAGGCTTCGACGCGGAAGAGTATGTGAAGATGGCCCGGGACGCGGGCATGAACTATCTGGTCATCACCAGCAAGCATCACGAGGGATTTGCGATGTTCAAGAGCGACGTGGATCCCTACAACATCGTGGACGCGACCCCCTTTGGGCGCGATCCCATCGCCGAGCTGGCCGCGGCCTGCAAAAAGTACGGCCTGAAATTCGGGCTCTACTATTCTCAGGAGCTGGACTGGCACGAGAAGGACGGCGGCGGCTACACGAGCGGCTATAAAAACGCCGGCTCCAGCTGGACGAACAACTGGGATTTTCCGGACAACGCGCACAAGGATTTCTCCCGCTGCTTTGAAAAGAAGATCAAGCCGCAGGTGAAGGAGATCCTGACGAAATACGGCGAAATCAGCGTGATCTGGTTCGACACGCCCAGCGTCATATCGCCCGAGCAGAGCCGCGAATTGTACGATCTGGTCAAGACGTATCAGCCGAACTGCCTGGTCAACAGCCGCATCGGCAACGGCATGGGCGATTACGCCTCCATGGGCGACAATCAGGTGCCGGGCGCGAAGAAAAACCGCGATATGCTCTATGAGACCGCCGCCACGCTCAACGACACATGGGGCTACAAGAGCTACGATCAGAACTGGAAGACGCCCGAAGAGGTCATATCGCTGCTCACCCGTCTGGCCTCGCGCAACGTCAACTATCTGCTCAATATCGGCCCCGACCATCTGGGACGCATCCCCGTGGGGGCGCAGAGGGTGCTGCGCGCGGTGGGCGAATGGATGAAGGTCAACGCTGAAGCGGTCTATGCCACCGAGCCCTCGCCCTACAGCGTCGATCTCGTCTCCGGCCCCGTGACCGAGAAGGGCGACAGCCTGTACTTCTTCGTCAATGAGCCCGGGCGCGAGCTGCTCGTTCCCGGCGTGCTGACGAGGGTCGAATCCGCCGAGGTGCTGGGCGTGGGACGGGCGGCATTCACGCAGGAGGGCGCGCTGGTGCGCGTCGAGCTGCCCGACCTCACCGGAAAGATCATCCCCGTGGTCAAGCTGACGGCGCAGGGCGGCGTGAAGGTGGACGAGGGGCTGATCGAGCTGCCGGGCTTCGGCTTCCTGCTGACCGGCTCCACCGCGGACATCGAGGGCGCGATCACGCTGGGCAACGCCTGCGACGCGATTGGCTGGAAATCGCCCGAGGACGGCATGAGCTGGACGATCAGCGCCGATAAGGCGGGCGAATACGCCGTGGAGATGACCGTCAACGGCCTGCACGGCACAGAGCCGCTCGAGACGGAGGTCGATCTCACCGTGAACGGCGAGACGAGCCGGCGGCGCGTGCGGCACGACCGCGACATTGAGGCGCTCATCGCACGCTATCACCGGGGCATGATCGCCGAGCTGGGCAGCGTCGCGCTGAAGGCGGGCGAGAATCACATTTCGCTGCGTCTGGCCGAGATGGCGGCGCGGGATATGTTCCGCTTCGCGTCCATGAGGCTGATCAGGCGCTGAAACTGCGGCATTCATCCTTTGAGCGGGGCTGCAGGGCCGACCTGCGCGCCCGCGTCTTGAAAGCCCGCGGCTGTTTTGGCGGCGTTCGGATTTTTATGAGTTTTTCCTCTTTCGGCACATATTTTGACCGGCGCGCGGCTTTTTTGCGAGAGACTGCGCGCCGGTTTTTTCATTTCGCACTTGCGCGGCGGGGACTGTATATAGTATAATGTAGCAAAAACTGGGATAATATACGCATGGGGGACTTTTCGCAGAATAATCGCGCGGCGGCGTCTCATATCCTTGCTCTGAAGTGGATTGGAGAAGGGGTGGAGCCGATGAGCGGAAAGCGGCCCGCGCTGGCGGCGCTGTCGCTGCCCGAGGACGCGCTGAGCGGCCTGGCGCGGCTGACCATGCTGGGCAATCGCGAAATTCTGGCCGAAAACTGCCGCGCGATCGCCGAAGTGAGCGATTCGCGCATCCGTCTGGCCGTGAAGGACGGCCTGATCTCAGTTTTTGGGGCGCAGCTGGCGCTCGCCGACGTGCGGCGGGATTCCCTGCGCATTGTGGGCGAAATCACCGCGATTGAGCTGCCGGGAGGGCGCGCGCATGGCTGACCGCGTGCGCCTGCGCCTGACGGGCCGCATGACCGAGCGGCTGATCGAGCGCGCCCGGGCGCAGGGCGCGGCGTTTGGGCACATTGAGCGGCAGGACGCGCGCTGCCTGCGCCTTGAAACGTCTACAGAGGGCGCAAGGCTGGTCTGCGCGCTGGCGGAGCAATACGGACTGAGCGCCGAAATTCTCTCGCGCTCGGGCTGGCGCTCGGCGCTGGCAAAAATCCGCGCGCGCTGGACGCTGGCCGTGTCGGCGGTTCTGGCCGCAGTGTGCGTGTATCTCCTTACGGCGCGGGTGTGGCTGATCGACGTGCGGCCGCTGGGCGCGCGCCTGCCGCCGGACGAGGAGGCGCGCATTCTCGAGACGGTGAACGAGCTGGGCGCGTACGTCTCGGCGAAAAGCGGCGACATAGACGCGGTTTTCATCTCGAACGCGCTGCTCAGCCGATTTGATGTTCTCTCCTATGCGGGCGTAAAAAAGCGCGGCGTGACGCTGACGGTCGAATACCGGCTGGCGCACGAGGCGCCCGATGTGTACGACGCTTCGGACGCGCGCAGTCTCTACGCGCTGCGCGACGCCGTGGTACTGTCCGTCGAGCCGCTGGCGGGGCAGGCCTGCGTTAAACCGGGCGACACGGTGCGCGCCGGGCAGACGCTCATCCGCGGCGAGGAGCGCGTGTCGATCGAACAGACGCGGCGCATACGGGCGGCGGGCGCTGTGATCGGCCGCGTATGGCTGACAAACGCGAAGAGCGCGCCGCTGGCGGAGACGGTCGTCAGGCGCACGGGGCGCGTGGAGAGCCGATCGGCGCTCAGGCTGTTTTCGTGGACGCTGGATTTGAAGCGCGCGGCGGACTTTCCCTCTCAGGAGGAGGAGACGCAGCTTCTGCCGGTGGGCGGGCTGTATCTGCCGCTGATGATCGAGCGGCATATCTGTTATGAGACGGAAAGCCGGCGCGTCGAGGTTGACAGAGCGGCGCTCGAGAAAACGCTGGCCGAGGCGGCGCTCGCCGGCGCGAGGCGTCTCCTGCCCGAGGGCGCGCGGGAGCGCTCGTTTTGGACGAACGTCACGGCGGCGGACGGCGAAATGCGCGCTGAGGCCGTCGTGGAGGCCGAAATGAACATCGCCGCGGACGCGCAGGCGCTGCGGCGCGGGCTGGGAAACGCTTTTTCAGACGATACAGAGGAGCGGCGCGTTTCATGCCGCGAATATAAATGAACGCAGGCGTCCGGGCAGCCGGCGCGGGAAGGAACAAAGAGAGTGGACAATCAGATTGGCAATCAGTACAGGGACGTTATGGTGGTGGACGGCGTGGATCAGCTCATGGCGCTCTTCGGCGTGCGCGATGAGAATGTGGAGACCATCCGGCGCGAGCTGAACGTGGAGATATTCGCGCACGGCAATGAGATCACGCTCTCGGGCGACGAGGAGAAGGTGCGTCAGGCGCGCGCCGTGCTGGAGCGGCTTGTGGGCATCGTCGCGCGCGGCGAGACAATCGACAAAACGCGCATACGCTATGCCGTGGAGCTGGCGGGCGAGGGCAACGCCGACCGCATCGACGAGATCATGCGCGACGTGATCGCCATCACCTACCGCGGCCGTCAGGTCAAGTGCAAGACGCTGGGGCAGAAGCAGTATGTGGAGGCCATCAAGGCCAACACCTGCACGTTCGCGGTGGGCCCGGCCGGCACCGGCAAGACCTATCTGGCCATCGCCATGGCGGTCGTGGCGCTCAAGAACAAGGATGTGGAGCGCATCATACTCACACGCCCCGCGGTCGAGGCGGGCGAAAAGCTGGGCTTTCTGCCGGGCGATCTCCAGCAGAAGGTCGATCCCTATCTGCGTCCGCTCTACGATGCATTGAACGACATGATGGGCGCGGAATCCTATCAGCGGCTGCTTGAGCGCGGTGCGGTCGAGGTGGCGCCGCTGGCCTATATGCGCGGCCGCACGCTCAACGACGCGTTCATAATACTCGACGAGGCGCAGAACACCACATCCGAGCAGATGAAGATGTTCCTGACCCGCATGGGCATGGGCTCCAAGATGATTGTCACAGGCGACGTGACACAGATCGATCTGCCCGCGGGCAAGAGAAGCGGCCTGGTCGAGGCACTGGAGGTCTTAAAGGGCGTGGAGGACATCGGCATGGTGCGCCTCACGCACCGCGACGTCGTGCGTCACGAGCTGGTGCAGGCCATCGTCAGAGCCTATGAAAAGCACGACAAGCAGAGTGAATACCGTCGGGAGGGACGATAAATCATGATGAAAGTACGTCAGGGACTGCGGCGCAGGCGGGGCAGCCGGCTCCTGATCGCACTGATCGGGCTGGCGACCTATGCGTCGCTTCTGGCCATGCTCTTTGCGGTGTTTACGCCGGAAAGGTACGATCTGGTGGCCGGGCAGGTGTCGCCGATCACCGTGACGGCCAGCAAGGACGTTGTGGACACCGTGACCACGCAGCAGATGATCGACGACGCGGTCGCGGCCGTGCCGGTCAACTATACGCTGGACGAGAGCGTTCAGCCGGCTGTGCTGGAGAGCCTGAAGGGCAATTTTGAGGCGCTCAATCAGATACGCGGCTGGGATCTGGGCGCGGACGGCGCTGTGGACGCGGCCACGCTCACCCGCGCGCGGCAGATGCTGCTGGGCGCCGATCTGACCGCCGAGGACGTCACGCTGATCCGCGGCCTTTCGGACGACGATTTCGCCGCGCTCGAGAGCGATGTGATCGCCATTGCGGACGAGCTGCTCACGACGAAAATCGCGCAGGGCGGCGAGGACGAGGCGGTCAGCAAGCTGGAGCGCGAGCTGGCCGGGCGCGAGGCGTATTCCGGGGAGCTGGTGGAGCTGTGCGGGCGCGTGGCTTCGTCCGTGATGCAGGCCAATATGCTGCTGGACGAGGAGACCACCGCGGCCAACCGCCAGAAGGCCGTCGATTCCGTAGAGCCGATCGTCTATCTGAAGGGGCGCAACATCGTCAAATCGGGCGAGATCATCACCCGCGCGCAGATCGCCATGCTGGACAGCCTGGGCATGCTGGCCAGCAACCATTCGATCGACGTGCTGATGTATGTGGGCGTGGGGGCGCTTGTGCTGCTGCTGCTCTCCACGATCGTGGTCTATATGACCATTTATGAAAGGGATATGCTCAGGGACGCGGGGCGCATGGCGCTGCTTGCGGTCATCATGCTGACAACCTGCGGCCTCAGCACGCTCGTTCAGGCGCTCAATCAGTTCCTGATGCCCGTGGCCATCGGCGTGATGCTGACCGCCGCGCTGCTCAGGACGCGGCTGGCGCTGGTGGTGAACGTGGTGCTCGCCGTGCTGTGCGGCATCATCAGCTCGGGCGTGAGCGGCTCGCTCTCCTCCTCGCTGATCATCGTCATGATTTCCGGCATCATTTCCGGCTCGCTGTGCGTGGCCGTCATTCACGGCAAGACGCAGCGCGTGTTCATGCTGCTCGCCGGCCTGCTCGCCTGCGTGGTCAATGTGCTCACGACGCTGGCACTGGGGCTGATCACCGAGGTGGATACATCGCGCGTGCTGGTCTGGGCGGCGTGGTCGGGCGGCGGCGGCATACTTTCGGGCGTGCTGAGCATAGGCATACAGCCGGCGCTCGAGTGGATATTCAATCTGGTCACGCCGGCCAAGCTCATGGAGCTGAGCAACCCCAACCATCCGCTGATACGGCGCATGATACTGGAGGCGTCGGGCACATATCATCATTCGATCATCGTGGCCAATCTCGCAGAGGCCGCGGCCGACGCGATCGGCGCGAACGGCCTGCTGGCGCGCGTGGGCGCGTATTATCACGATGTGGGCAAGCTCAAGCGCCCGCTCTACTTTAAGGAAAACCAGATCGGCGACAACCCGCACGACCGCACCGACCCGCTGGTGAGCGCGGCGATACTGACCGCGCACCCGACCGACGGCGTGCTGCTGGCCGAGAAATACCGCATGCCCCAGCCGATACTGGACATCATCGCCCAGCATCACGGCGATACGCCGGTCATGTACTTCTATGGCCGCTGCGTGGAGCAGAACGGCGCGGAGAACGTGGACATAGACGACTTCCGCTATCCCGGCCCCAAGCCGCAGACAAAGGAAGCCGCCATCGTCATGCTGGCCGACACAATCGAGGCGGCCGCCCGCACTGCGCCCGATCGCAGCGCCGAGGGGCTGGAGGCGCTCATCCGCAAGCTCATCCGCGGCAAGATGGACGACGGCCAGCTCAACGACGCGCCCATTACGCTCAAGGACGTCGAGCGCGCCACGAGGGCGTTCGTCACCGTGCTGGGCGGCGTGTTCCACCAGCGCATAGAATATCCCGATCTGGTGATTCCGCCCAAGAAGCACAATAAGGCGCTCGCCGCCTCCGCGCAGGAAGGAGAAAAGCAGAATGCTTGACATTGAATGCTGCATCAGCGATATGCCCGCCTCTGCGTCCGATCTCATGGAGCGCGCGGCCGAGGCTGTGTGCCGGCTGGAGGGCGTAGAGAACGTCGGGGCGTATGTGCGCGTCGTGGACGACGAGACCATCCATGAAATCAACCGCAGGGAGCGGGGCGTGGACAGGCCGACCGACGTGCTGTCCTTCCCCAGCGTGAACTATCGCCCGGGCGAGACGGCCAGAGACAGCGCCGATCTCATACGCCGCGAATACGACCCGGACAGCGGACTGTGCTTTCTGGGCGACATTGTGATTTCTGTCGACCGGGCGCGCGCTCAGGCGCAGGAGTTCGGCCATTCTCTGGCGCGCGAGCTGGGCTATCTCACGGCGCACGCCATGCTGCATCTGTGCGGCTACGACCACATGACCGATTCCGACAAGGCGAAAATGCGCGCCATGGAGGAACAAGCCATGCGGACGCTTGGACTGACCCGCGAGGACGCGGCCTATGACGATCAGGCGCTGTTCGAGGCGGCCTGCAATATGCTCGATTCGGCCTATGCGCCCTATTCGCATTTCCATGTGGGCGCGTGCCTTCAGGCGGAGGACGGCCGCGTGTTTACCGGCTGCAATATCGAAAACGCGTCTCTGGGCGCGACCATATGCGCCGAGCGGTGCGCCGTGTCGAAGGCCGTCTCCGAGGGCGCGCGCCGCTTTACCGCCATCGCCATCGCGGGCGACGAAAAGCCGGCATGGCCGTGCGGCATCTGCCGGCAGGTGCTGCGCGAGTTCGCATCGGGCGATCTGCGCGTCATCGTGGGGAAGAGGGGCGGCGCGTTCGAGACGGCGACGCTCGAGGAGCTGCTGCCCCGCTCGTTCGGGCCGGAGGATCTGAAGAGCTGAGGGCGCGCGGGGTGGGACTCTGCACCGCCGGATTGAAGGCGGGCTGCCTGAAACCGCGCCGCCGCGTCTGCCAGTGGGCGGTTCGACGGGATAGGGCGTTTTGCAATTTTGTGGGGAAATGTCCCCCGAAGCGCAGGTTCGGCGGCAGAAAGCTGAGGACTTCAAGTTTCCTTTGCCAGACGCTTTTTTAGTTAATGGAATTCGAGCGCCGGTGAAAAGACCGCTTGAGCGTGCGGTTCGTCTTTTGAGATGCGCGCCGGAGCTGGAGAATTTGACCGCCGTGGTTTTTGAAAAGGGTTAGTTGAATTGTATTTTTAAGGGGTTCCCCTGTGCGCAGGCGGCGTTTTGCGGACGCGCCGTCCAAGGAGCGCTTTTGTCCGCACGGGAGCAGTTTTTGCTCCGCTTGCCCGGAAGAGAAAATGACTGACGCACTGCCGGAAGCCGGTGCGCGATGAAAGGGAAGGTATATACATATGCAGAACAAGGCGTTTCATTCGGGCTTCGTGGCGATCATCGGCCGCCCCAACGTGGGCAAATCGAGCATCATGAACTATTTCGTGGGCGAGAAGGTCGCCATCGTGTCCAACAAACCGCAGACCACCCGCAACAAGATCCTCGGCGTGGCCACAGCGCCCGACTGGCAGCTGGTGTTTGTGGACACCCCCGGCCTGCACAAGCCGCGCACCAAGCTGGGCGAATTCATGATGAAGCAGGCCAGCGACGCGCGCGAGGGCGTGGACGCGGTATTGTGCGTTGTGGACGCGCAGCACATCGGCGCGGGCGACCGGGCGGTTATGGAGGACGTGCTGAAAATGAACTGCCCGCGCTTTCTGGCCGTCAATAAGATAGACATCGTGACGCCCGAAAAGCTGATGCCGCAGCTGGAGACCCTCAAAGGGCTGGGCTTCGACCAGATTGTGACCATATCGGCGGCGCGCGGCGACAACATGGATACGCTGCGCGACTATCTCGCCGCGGCCATGCCCGAGGGGCCGAAGTATTTTCCGGACGACATGATCACCGACCAGCCCGAGCGGCTGATCTGCGCCGAAATCATCCGCGAAAAGGCGCTGCGCCTTCTGCGCGAGGAGATCCCGCACGGCATCGGCGTGGAAATGCTGGCCATCACAAAGCTGTCCGACAACCTGACCGAGATCCACGCCAACATATACTGCGAGCGCGCCTCGCACAAGGCGATCATCATCGGCAAGCAGGGACGGATGCTGCACGACATAGGCTCTCAGGCGCGCGCGGACATAGAGCGCATGATGGGCACGCGCGTGATGCTCAAGCTCTGGGTCAAGGTGCGCGAGGACTGGCGCAACCGCGAGAGCGATCTGCGCGCCACCGGCTACGAGGAGTAAAGGCCTATGCTCTACACGACCGACGCCATCGTGCTGCGGCGCGCGGACTACCGCGACTATGATCGGATGCTGACGCTGTTTTCGCCCGAACACGGCCGCATCGACGCCATTGCCCGCGGCTGCCGCCGCCCGCGATCGTCGCTCGTCGGGGCGAGCGAGGTGTTCTGCGCCGGGCAGTATACGATCAACGCGTCGGGAGAGCGCCATTCGGTCACGCAGTGCGAGATCAAGGACAGCTATTACGATCTGCGTCTGAATTACGACCGGCTGATGCACGGCATGTACTATCTCAGTCTGGCCGACGCGGCGGCGCTGCCCGGTCAGGCCGCGCCCGACATATTCTTTCTGCTGCTCAAGGCGCTGGCGCATCTGAGCTATTCCGATTTGCCCGCCGAGCTGCTCACGGCCTGCTTTGAAATGCGCTATATGCCGCTGATGGGCTATCGGCCGCAGATGGATCGCTGCCTGATCTGCGGCAGAGCCGTGGATGGGGCGGCGCGCTTTGACGCGGAGCGCGGCGGCGTGATCTGCCTGAACTGTCCCTCGGACGCGCCGCCTATCTCGAACGGCGCGCGGCGGATCATGCTGCGCGCGCCGCTGACCGACTACAATGTGATCCCCAAGCTGGACGGACATCCCGACTGGCCCGAGGCGGCGCGGCTGTACCGGCCCTTCGTCGCGCGGCGCATCGATCGGCGCATCAAAATCGACTGGCCGGAGCTGCCCTGAACATTTCGCGGCTTTCGGACGTTCATCGCAGCGCGCCGCAGATTTTGGACGCATTGGACGGAGCGGGCGGCGCTGTTTGGAATCGATTCTGACGCGCTCCGAAATGGGCGCGGCGACTGTCGAAAAATATTGGAGAGCTCGAGAGGGTGAAAGATCTCTCGAATTTCCAGTCGTACCCGGCGGCGTTTATGGTGGGGCAGCGGCGGGGGAGCTTGATTCCCTGTCCACCGGCTTGCCGCTGTTTTTGCGCATGAGTTCGCTGCATTGCTGTTTTTTGTCTCAATCGCAAAAAGCCGCGGCGCGCTCCTTGACGGTCGAAGCGGCAATGCGCGGCGGATTTCTGCGCCGCCGGTCATTCACGGCGAAGCCGCGCCGGGCGGGAGAAAAAATGCGCGCTGATTCCAAGCGTGTTCGTGAAGAATTATTTTTGACGGAAGGCCGGAGCGCGCCTTTTCGCGCAGAACTGGGAGGATAAACGATGCTGGAAGCCTATGAACGCCGACGCGACGCGCTCGAAAGGGCGCTGACAGCCTGTTCGGACGCAAAGGCCGCCGCCGATTGTCTGGCGGGCGCGCTCGAGCAGGTGCGCATGGAGACCCGCGCCGCGCTGCCCGACGCCGCCGCGCGCCGCGAGGCCGACCGGCTCTTCGACGCGGCCAAACGCGCCGCGCTGCTCATGATGAGCGTGACGGAGGCCGACGCGCGCATCGAGGACGGCGGCAAGGCGGATCGGCGTGAGCGGCTCGCCGCGATTCTTTCATGGACGGCGGCGGGCACGGGCGCCGTGCTGACGGCGTGGCTGATGCTCGCCGGGCAGACCGCCGCCGCCATGCTGGCGCTGATTTCCTGCGCGGCGGGGGCGGCGCGCGCCATGCTGAAGCCCGCCGAAAGGGCGCAGACCGTCGTGACGCAGGCCACGCGGCCGAATGTCTACGAGCTGATGCGGCTTGTCGACCGGCTGATGTCGTCCATAGGCGACGCGCTCGAGCAGATCGACCGCGAACAGACCGCGCTGCCCACCGACGCGCCGCGCGTGACCGGCGAGCTGCTCCAGCCGATTCAGATGCTGATGGAGGCGGTCTATACCGGGGATGGCGAATACGCGCTCAAGGCCGCGCCGCAGATCGCCGCCGCGCTGAACGACGAGGGCGTGCGGCTGGTGGAGTATTCGCCCGAAACGCGCGATTATTTCGATCTCTTTCCCGGCACGCAGCCCGATCTGACAATACGCCCCGCCGTGATGCAGGGCGAGCGCGTGCTGGCGCGCGGACAGGCGACCGAGGAGCTGTGAGGAGCGCTGCCCGCATGGGTCGATGGTTTTGCGCGTGAACGGCGCGGCGGGCGCGTGGAAGAGATATGCCGGAAGCGTGCGCTTTGCGCGTGAACGGCGCGGCGGGCGCGTGGAAGCGATATGCCGGAAGCGTGCGCTTTGCGCGTGAACGGCGCGGCGAGCGCGTGGGAGCGATGCGCCGGAAGCGTGCGTTTGCGCGTGAATGGCGCGGCGGGCGCGTGGAAGAGATATGCCGGAAGCGATGCGCTTTGCGCGTGAACGATAAGTGCGGCGATTTGCCGCCGCGCGCTTTTCAGGCGCGATTATTCAGCGGACAACAGGAGAACATCCGAATATGGAAAACCCGATCATCGAAAAAAAGATTCCCGAAGGCGTTTCGGAAAACATCCCGGGAAACATCCCGGAAAACACGGATCCGGCGATCACCGACTATTTCGGCTTCGATCTGGGCGACGGCGAGAGCGCCGTGGCCTGGATGCGCGCGGGCAGACGCGTCGAGCCGCAGATGATTGAGCTGCGCGGGCGAAAGAGCGTCATCACGGCGCTGGCCTCGCATCCGGAGCGCGGGCTGTTCATCGGCGAGGAGGCCTGCCATCTGAGCGGCGCGGACTGGCTGGAGCTGCGCTTCAAGAGCCGCTATCTCACAGACGAAGCCGGCGCGGGCGCGCTGATCGTCATGTTCGCGCGGGAGATACTCTCCCAGCTCATGAAGGACGGCCGGCTGGAAACTCCGGAAACGGCCTGCTTTTTCATCGGCTGCCCCTCGGGATGGCCTCAGGAGACGCGCGCGGCGTATAAAAGGCTGTTCGAGCGCGCCGGCATGGTTCACTGCGATGTGGTCAGCGAATCGCGCGCGGCGTTCATGTTCGCGCGGGAGTCGGGCGAACTGCGCGTGTCGGACGATCTGCTGACGCTGCCCACGCTGATCATCGACGCGGGCTCGTCGACGATCGACTTCACGTTTGTTTCCGATCTGGCCGAGCGCAGCCTGACGGTGTGCGATTTCGGCGCGGTCAGCCTGGGCGGCGGGCTGATCGACCGGCTGCTGCTGGAGAGAAACGTGCGCAGAAGCCCCGAGCGGGCGCAGGTCGAGGAGGCGCTCGAGCGTTTTCTGCAGTACCGCGCACGCTGCGAATTTGAGGCGCGGCGGGTCAAGGAGATGTATTTCACGCAGGCGGCGCGCGGCGGTGCGGCTCGGGCGGAATCGGCGGTCAAAATCTACGCCGGCCGAAAGCCGCTGACGCTCGACATTGCCTGCAACGACGCGGACATGGCGGCGATTCTCTCGCAGGGCGTGGACACGCTGGGAGGAATCTCCTTCACGGACGCGTACGATCGCGCTCTGAATGAGGCCGTGAACCGGCTGGACGGCGAAATGCCGCAGATCATACTGCTGACCGGCGGCGCGTCGCGCATGCCCATGATCGGGGATCGGGCGAAGGCGCTCTTTCCGGACGCGCAGGTTCTGCGCGCGCTGGAGCCGGAATTTTCGATTGCGCGCGGGCTGTGCTATGCGCTGCGCATCGATCAGAAGACGCGCGGCTTCGAGGCGGCGGTGGACGCGCTGATCCGCTCAGACGACATGGAGAACATGGTGCTCTCGCGTCTGAGCGCGCTGTTTACGGCGGTGTCCGCGCCGCTGACCGACCTTCTGCTGGATTCGCTTGCGCCCGAGGTGTTCGAATTGTGGCGCGGCGGCGGGCTGAAGACGTTCAACGACATCGGCGCGGAGCTGACGGCGCGCCTTCAGCGCATGGCGGAGGACGGCCGTCTGGCCGACGCGCTGCGCCCTGCTGTGAGCGATTGGGTCTTGAAGCTGCGCCCGGATATGGAAATGCTGACCGATCCGATCTGCGATCAGTTTGACCTGCCGCGCACGTCGCTGCGCCTGCCCGATACGCTGGGCGTGGGCGTGTCGCAGCTCGAGGTGAGCGCGGGCGAGCTGCTCAGAATGGATCAGATCAAGGCGCTGATCGACGTGATTGTGGCCTCGCTGATGGCGGCCATACTGGGCGGGAGCGGACTGGCGCTGATGGCGGCGGGCGCGCCCGGGCTGGCGGTCGGCTTTCTGGTGGGGCTGCTGGCCGCGGTGATCGGCACGGAGACGGCCGAAAGGATGCTGCGCAGGGCGGAGCTGCCGCTGGGCGTGCGCCGCATGATCACGCCGCGCTTTTTCAAAAAGAGCCTGAACAGGCGCCGCGGCGAGATCAGAGCGGGCGTAGAGAGCCAGCTCATGCGCGAGATCGACCCGCCTTCGCAGAGCGTGCAGGCCATGGTGCGCGACATCGCCGCGTCGATCGAGGAACAGCTCAGGCGCATGATGGAGCGCGCCGCGCTGCTGATTCACTGAGACATTCAGAGAGCGGTTCCGGGCGCAGGGGCGGCGCACGAAAACTCGATTCAGCGCCGCTGAGCGCTCAACACTGGATTGCGGCTCGGATTCCTCGGACGTCGAGCGCCGCGAAAAATCCGCTGGAAGATTGCAATCTCTCCTTTTTCGGACGCAGTGGCGGCGGGATTCGGGCCGTATTGCCGCAGGAGCGCGCCGGTTTATCCGGCTGACAAGGGCTTGTTTGACTGCGCATGTGCCCTATTTTTTTGAAACGTATGCCAGAGGAGGACAGAATATGGATGTTAAGGTTGGCATGATTAACTGGGACGCGGGATTGACGGAGGACACGTTTTTCGGCCACTGGGCGATGAATTCGCTGGGCCGCGAGAAATGGAAGAGCCGCCTGCCCTATTATGCCGTGAAGGACGGCGACGGCTGGCGCTTTCCCGAGCGCACGCAGCGGGACTATGACCGCGAGCTGCAATTTGCCATCGACGCGGGCATAGACTATTTTGCCTACTGCTGGTATACGGAGGAGGCGCTTGAACCCGAGCTGCCCGGCGGCAATCGGTACGAGGCCATACGACCCTATATTCACGAGCTCAACCGGGCGCGTCATCTGTTCGAGAGCAGCCCGATGAACGACAGAATCGACCTGTGCGCCATCATACTGGGGATGCACGGCTACAGCGCGGCCGATTGGGAGAAGCTGGCGCTGGCCATGACAAAGCCGTATTATCACAAAATTGACGGCCGGCCGCTGGTGTTCATTTTCGGCGGGTATTGCGTCGACCATATTCAGAATGTGCGCGCGGCGGCGAGAAGCGTCGGTCTGGAGGCGTACGTCTGCATCTTCGGCAACGAGCCGGACGGGAAGGACTATTCTCTGGCGGACGCGGCGTCGACCTATGCAGACGGCTCCTCCGGCGAGAGCGGCTATGCCGCCTTTGCCGAAAACGTGATGAAGAACAACGAGGCGCGCAAAGAATACGGCTTGCAGCTCATTCCCGAGTTTTCGACGGGCTGGAATCCCACGCCGCGCTTTGAGCGCCCCACGCCGTGGGCGGCCTATCCCGACAGAGTCTACGTTGAGGACAACGACGGAAACGGCTTTGAGGCGGCGGCGCGCGCTCTGAAAATCTGGATGGAGGAAAACGGCCGATATGTGAAGAGCGGCCATGTGCTTTCGTTTGCCTGGAATGAATTTGAAGAGGGCGGCTATGTCTGCCCGACGCTCGGCGCGGACGCAAAGCCGGACTGCAGGCGGCTCGAGCATTACAAAAGGGCGGTTGAGATTCTCAAGGGAACGGCGCAGTAACGCGCGCGGTCTATAGGAAAAGCATGACTCCCCCGCATGGGGAGGGTCATG
The DNA here is from genome assembly GCA_934636425.1 of uncultured Clostridia bacterium. GTDB lineage: Bacteria > Bacillota > Clostridia > Christensenellales > Aristaeellaceae > Firm-10. The sequence continues at coordinate 54,685 of CAKUAV010000001.1, read as the reverse complement.
CTTTTTGACTGCGCGGCGGGACGCGGACAAAGCGCCGAACGTCCTTGCAGGCGGCGCGTATAGAGAGAGCGCCCCGCGGAGGAAAATCACCTCTGCGGGGCGCTGAACTGTATATTTTAGCAGATCACGCCGATCATGCCCAGCTGGAAGCGGGTCGCGCGGCCGCCCACGGCGAACAGCGGCGCAATGACCGCTGTGTGGCGGCCGGCGGGCAGGCCGCAGACGGGCATATCCTCGCGCAGCCAGTCGGTGGCATTCATGCCCCACTCGGGCAGAGGATCGTTCTTGACGATCCATTCGCCGTCGTCGATGCGGATCTTGTAGGCTGAAAACAGGCCGCCGCTGAGCAGGTGAAGAAGCAGCCCTGTGCCCTCGAACTCAAAGCGCAGGCTGGCGGTCATCGAGGATGTGCAGAGCATATGATGCACCGAGGGCAGGCGGCGCTCGTGGGTCTGCCGCCACGCGCCGATGCGCTCCACCTGCTCAAACGACAGGAGGTGGACGTTCTCCCAGTTGTCGGCGTGCAGCGGCGCGGGGAGCGGTATGCTGACGGGCCGCGCGGTATCGATCTCGCGGCGAATAAGGCGGCAGACCGGCTCGGCGTACAGACGGCTGCCGGCGTGATCGGGGTGCAGCGTGTCGGGCAGCCATTCGTCCCAGCGCAGAAAGCCGTCCATCACCAGATCGAATGTGTAGCGCGCCATGTGGACGCTGCTGAGCTGATAGTGCTCGGCCAGCTCCTCCCAGTCGAGTATGGTCTGGGGCAGATTGCCGGCGAGCATCGTCTCGTACATGGCCTGAGAGTAGGTGTAGGTCAATACGACGTCGCACACGTCGTCCTTCATCAGCTTGCGCAGTATGCCCTCGCGGCACGCGCCCCACGCCCTTTCGCCGTCGTTGACCGCCGTCTCGACAAAGACCAGATCGCAGCCATAGGCGAGTATGTCGTCCTCGACGCGCAGTATGGCGTTGAGCGAGCCGGTCGCGCCCTTGGCGGCGTTTTCCTCATCGACGATCAGGCCGGGGAATTCGGCGACGAACCAGTCTATGATCTTGCCGCTCCAGCGGCGGCCGTCGGCGACCGGCTCGGTGATAGAGCCGCCGATGAAGCCGATTGTGATGTGGCCGCGGCGGATGGCCTCGGCGGTGTGATAGAGCGGGCGGCGGGCATGGATATACTGTGTGCAGTCTCTCATGATGTGCTCTCCTTTCGTGTGAAGAAAAGTCTGCGCCGATAAAGCGCAGGTTTGAAACACAGTCGGAACGGTGATTGAAACGCCTTTTCTCGGATTCGGCGCTGCTGAACGGGCGACTTGCCGCGGTGAGACGCGGCTCAGACAAAAAATGTCTTAACAAGCTGGTGAAGGGGTATGCAAGCTCCCTGCCGTGCCCCCTCTCTCCAGTTTTTACTCTGGAAATGGGAGTTTCCGCCTCAAAAATCGTCCTGCATTCCCCGTACACGCCGCCGGGTACGATTGAAAATTCGAGAGGGTTTCGATCCGCTCAGTTCTTCGAAGGTTTTTCGGCAGTCTGTGCCGCGGTGAGACGCGGCTTTGCTTTTCACAGAAAAACGCGCCGGCCACTGGAGATTCGAGCGCCGCGCATTCCGATTTTGCGGGCTGTCCGCGGCGCGGCCTTTCCCTCGCGGGACGCGGCAAAACCGGCGCCGTTCTGCGCAGGGGATGAGGGCGAGCGTTTGAATCGTCCCTATCATACCACGCCGAGGGCACGGGCGCAATAAAAAAATCCCGCCCGGCGCGCTCGTCAGGCGGGATAACGGATCATTCGTCCTTTTTGTTCTTTTCAGGCTTTTTGTCGGTTTTCTTCTCGGGCTTATCGCTTTTTTCGTCTTTCTCGTCGTCCTCGTCCGGGTCTTCCTCCAGCCGGGAGACGGTCGCCCATTCGACGCGGTGATCGGTCAGCTCCTCCACGCGGATATGCAGCCCGAAGCAGTCCACCTCGGGATGGCTGCCGTCCTCGGGGATGGCGGTCAGCTGGCTGAAGATCAGCCCGCCCAGCGTGTCGAATTCGTCCGATTCGATCTCCTCGATGCCGATGGTCTCGCACAGCCGCTCCAGCTCGACCGAGCCGTTGACGCGCCATGTGCCGTCGCTCTGGGGAATGATGTCGGCCTTGGCCTGCGGGTCGAACTCGTCGTAGATGTTGCCCACCAGCTCCTCGAGCAGATCCTCGAGCGTGATCAGTCCGCTTGTGCCGCCGTATTCGTCCACGACGATGGCCATGTGGCTCTTGCGGCTCTGCATTTCGCGGAAGAGCACGTCGGCGCGCACCGATTCGGGGATGAAGTAGGCCGGGCGCAGCAGCTCGCGTATGGTCTTGCGCTCGCCCTGGGGACGGCGCGCGTTGAGCAGATAGTCGCGCGTGGTCAGTATGCCGATGATGGAGTCGATGTCGTCCTCGTACACAGGGAATCGCGAAAAGCCGGTTTCGCGCACCAGATCGACGAATTCCTCCTCGCTGGTGTCCACGTCCACGGCGGTCACGTCGGTGCGGTGGATCATGCAGTCCTCGGCGGTGGTGTTGTTGAACTCGAGGACGTTTTCGATCAGCTCCTTTTCGCTGCTCTCGATCGCGCCCTTTTCCTCGCCCATATCCACCATGGCGAGGATTTCGTCCTCAGTGACGTTCTCCTCCGCCCGTCTGGGATCGGCGCCGCTCATGCGGATCAGCAGTCCGGCCGCGGCGCCGGTGAGCGCGGTCATCGGCCGAAACAGCCGGCGCACGAACATCATCGGCTCAAACAGCGAGAGAATCAGCGCATCGACGTGCATATTGGCGATGCGGCGCGCCCACTCGATGCAGATCAGCCGCACGAGCGTGTAGAGCACGATCAGCACGACGATCAGGCACAGCGCGTGGATCAGCGCATCGGGCGCGCCCTTCATGGCGGGCAGCGCGATCAGCGCGTTCGAGAGCGGGCGGCTCATGTACATGCCGCTGAGGAAGCCCAGCAGCAGCAGCGTCATGTGGCGGGCGCACTGTATGCCCTCGCCGAGACCCGCGCAGTCGTCCAGCCGCTTGAGTATGGAGCGCGCCTTGCTCTCTCCCTCGTCGGCCAAATGTTCAAGCCGGGCTTCGCTGAGCGAATCGGCGGCGGTTTCCATCAGAGTCAGCAGCAGCGTGAGCGCAATCAGACAGAGCGGCCAGATCAGCGTCGGCCACAAGGGAACGGCATCCAAGATCATTCCTCCTAAAGTTCGGTCGTATAAAATAATACAGTTTATTATAGCATGGCATGAGGCGGTCTGTACAGGCCAATCGTAAATTTTTTGAGATAATTTCGAGTTGAAATCCCATTCTTTGCGTGATATAATAATGCCGGATTCTGGATACTGCCCATGCGATATGAAAGCGCGCCGCCATGAGGAGGGCGCGGAAAGGCGGAAACAGACATGAGACTTCAGAGAATCAACTATGCCGAGGCCATCATCGAGCCCTTTTTCGACGGCAGCGACAGCAGCCGCCCGCACAACAGAATCTCGCAATTGATCCATTACGACATAAAGCGCTCCGATCCCGACGCGGTGACCGCCGAGCAGGACTGGTGCGGCGTGCGCGTGTTCATGCACGCCGGGGCAAGGCGCAGCGTGGAAATGACGCGCGCGTGCGATCTGGACATTTCCGATTTCGACATATTCCGCGTGTTCGGCACGGCGGCGGCCTGCGTCTGTCAGACCATACGCGCCAAGATCGACGGCGCGTGGACGACGCTTTGCGACCGCGAAAGCGGCCCGGACGCGACGGTGGAGCGCGATTATCCCATCCATGGCCGCAGGCTCGAGGCGCTCACGCTCATGCTCGAGAGCGACGGCGAGAAGGACTGCGGCGCGCAGTATCTCTGGCTGGGGCTTTCAAACGCGCGGCGGCAGGCCGAAATGGAAGCGCGCAAGAGCGTCTTTACGCCCGACTGGCCGGATATGCTGGTCGAGGAGGGTGCATTTGAGCCGCAGATCGGCATCATGTTCGGCAGGGAGGATGTGGAAGCGCTCCGCGCGCGCGTTCATGCCGGCGCGCTCAAGCCGCTCTACGACGCGTTCCTCAAAAAGACCGAGGAATACCTTGCATGGGAGCCGGAAAAGGACATCGGCACCTACATTCCGCATCCCGACAGCCGCTGGACGGGCAAGCGCGACATGGGAAAGAAGGACACATCCTATCAGATGGGCGCGCTGGCATTCGCCGGACTGATCGAAAAGCGCGCCGACATGATGAAAATGGCCGTACGCATGGCGCTGAGCGCCGCCCACTGCGAATACTGGACGGAGAGCATTATGGGCGCGCTGCCCGGCTGCGGCTGGCACCACCGCTCCTTTACGGAGGAGGTGTACTGCCGCGGCTGCGCGCAGGTGCTCGACTGGGCGGGCGGCTTTTTGACCCCCTATGCCCGCGAGATTCTGGTGGACGCGATCGCCATGAAGGGGCTGCCCCGCATTGAGTCCGATTTCAAGCGGCAGGAGTACATCCGCGGCATGAATCAGGGCATCGTGTTCAGCAGCGGCCGCGTGTTCGGCCTGATGGCGTGCGCGCACTTCTATCCCCGCTACGGCGCGCAGGTGCTCGAGGCCGAGCGCGATCTGAAGGAAATGATCGGCAATTACATCATGGCCGACGGCGGCACGCCCGAGGGCCCGTCCTACTGGAGCTACACGTTCGGCCAGGTCATGCCGATACTCTATCTGCTCTCCCGCTTCCACAAAAAGCCGTTCGGCAGCATGCTCACGCCCGCGCTGGAGAAGACCGGCCGCTATGCGCTCTCGCTGCTCTCGGACACCGGCGACGGCGCGGCGGCCATCAGCCTGAACGACGCGCATCAGGGCACGCGCTATTCCGCCGATCTCATGGCTTCGTTCTATGCCCTCACCGGCGATCAGACTTATCTGCGTCTGGCCGCGATCAACCTTCAGCACACATCGGGCACGCCCTATCTGTTCATCATCATGCCCGACAGCCTGCCCGCGCCCGAGCCGTTCGTTCAGGAGGGCTTCTTCGACTTCCCGGACATCGGGCAGACGCGCATCATCCGAAGGAGCGATGATTTCGGCCGCACCAGCCTGAGCTTTTTCACCGGGCTGGCCGACGTGGGGCACTATCACATGGACAAGGGCAGCGTCGTGCTGGAGGCGGCGGGCGAGGAGCTGCTGATCGATCGCGGCGTGCTGGACTACGCGCATTCGGATTCGCTTCTGTGCGGCATGCCCGAATACCACAATCTGCTCATGCCCGCGCTGAGCGGCGCGCGGCCCCGCCAGAAGCCCACGCGCGACGGCGCGCGCCTCGTGAGCGCACAGTATGAAAACGGCGCGTTCGCGGCGGAGGGCGATGTGACCAGAGCGTGGAACGATGGGCGCATACTCAGGGATATTCGCAAAGTCGAGAGCGGCGTTCCCGAGATATTCACGATTGCGGACGAGCTGCTCCTGAGCGAGGACGCGCCCGCCGACGTGCTGTTTCATACGCTTTGTCCCTGCGAGCGCATGGAAAACGGCGCGGTAATCCATGGCGAGAAGGCCGATCTCCTCATAGAGGCTGTGGGCTGGCGGCCGGAGGTCGTCTGCGCGCCGTTCGGCGTGGACAGCACAGAGCGGGCGGTCAACCGCATTGCGCTGCGCAGCGCGGCGAATAAGGCGCATAAACTGACCACCCGATTGACGCTCGTCAAAAAGTAAAACCGCATAACGATACGCCCGCCAAGGCTCTTTATGCGCTCTGGCGGGCGTTTTCATGCAAAAAATTGAACGAAGCGGCGCGGGGAACGCGATTTTTAACATTGAGGACATACTGCTGTGCTATGCTAAATACTATGGAATCATGTCCGTGCGCGGGAACAAACCGTGCGCGCGGGGCTGTCCAATTAAAGCAGGGCGCGGCGGGATGCCTGCGGCCCTTCGCGGCGCTGAAATGCCGGCCGCGGCTGAATATATCCTGGAACAGAGCGGAAAACGCTTTTTTGACGAACGCGCCCGTGGGCGCGGCGGGAGGTGAGCGGATATGAGCGGGGATTTATACGAGCTGATCGCCTATGCGGCGCGCTACTGGTTCGCGCTTCTGGCGGTGCTGGTGGCGTTTTACGGCTGGCGGGCGTGCGTCACGGACAACCGGCGCGCGCGGATACTGCGCTATCAGGCTCACGGCGCGGGCTGCGTGGGCGAGCTGGTGCTGCTGGACGACGGCGCGAAGAAAAAGAAGAACAAAAAGCCCGAATGCTATCAGTTCGGCGCGGAGGCGGTCATAGGCTCAGGCCGCACGGCCGACGTGCGCATACACTCGCGCGCGGTGAGAAAGCGGCATATATTCATGACCTATCGCCCAGGCGAGATGGTGCTGCACGCCATCGACGGCGCGCCCTTCACATCCCCGGTCAGCAAGGCGGGCGAGTGCATACTGCGCGACGGCGACACGCTGGAAATCGGCGCGCTGAAAATGATGCTGGTGTTCTTCAACGCTGAGGACGCGGCGATCGATGAAAACGGCGCGGCTCAGCCGAAGGTGGCTCAGGTGCTGCCTGAGGATGTTTCGGACGACGAATTTGAGGACGTATGGGAGTAATAAAATGGCAAAGCGAATATCCGTAGAGACCATGCGCCGCTCGCTCAAGCGCGCGAACGTGTCGTTTCTCTTATACATCATCGTGCTGTTTCAGCTCTCGGCGATGGTGCTGCTCTCCTTAAAGGACGGCGAGATCGATATGCAGGCGCTGTATCTGGCGGGAATCATGCCCGCCGTGACGGTGCTGCTGGTCAAGCTGCTGCCCAAAATCTGGAGGATCGACACGCTGATACTGACGCTCACGCTGTTTCTCTGCTCTGTGAGCGTGATCACGCTCACCGCCATCGCGCGCTCGCCCATCACGCCGCGCAATCAGGCGATATACATCGCCGCGGGGCTTGTGGCGATGCTCGCGGGCATTGTGTTCATGCGCCACTTCAAGAAGTGGGGGCGCTGGAAGGTGTTCTTCATGTTCTGCTCGCTGGGCTTCATCGCGCTGCCGCTGCTCATCGGCGACTGGCACGACGGCGCGAAGAACTGGATCACGATCAGGCCGAACTCGCTGACCGTTCAGCCCTCCGAGTTTGTCAAGCTGTCGCTGGCGGTTGTGCTGGCCTCCTGCCTGTCCGAGCGGCAGAGCCGGGCGATGAAGATCGCGGCGATCATATTCGGCGCGCTGTTGTGCGGCATACTGCTGCTCGAGCGCGATCTGGGCGCGCTGCTGCTCTATTTCTTCCTGACGGTGATACTGTACTTCCTCGCCACGAGCAATGCGTTTGTATCGCTTCTTGGTCTGGCTGCGGGCGCGACGGGCTCGGTCGGGGCGTATTATATGTTCGCGCACGTGCGGCGGCGCGTGGTCGCCTGGCGCAATCCCTGGGCGGACTATGAGCACAGCGGCTATCAGATCATACAGTCGCTGATCGCCATAGGCAGCGGCGGGCTGTTCGGCATGGGATTGGGGCTGGGCATGCCGCGCGTGATTCCGCTGTATCATTCGGATTTCGTGTTCGCGGCCATCTGCGAGCAGTTCGGCTATCTCTTTGCGATCTGCCTTCTGGCCGTGTATGTGCTGATTGTGATGCGGGGCGTGTCGATCGCCATGAGCTGCCGGGACGGCTTTCACGCGCTCCTGGCGTTCGGCATTGTGACCATGCTGGGGCTTCAGACGCTGCTGATCGTGGGCGGCAACATCCGATTGATCCCGCTGACCGGCGTGACGCTGCCCCTGATCGCCGCGGGCGGCTCGTCCATGGTGAGCTGCATGGGCGGGATTGGCCTCTTGCTGGGCATATCCTCGCTCAACGCCGATCAGGACGCCGACGACGTGGAGCGCGCCGAAAGGCAGGAGGCTGACGCGGCATGAAGGAAATCAGACGAAATATGCGCCTGATCGGCACGCTGATACTGTGCCTGTTCATAGGCACCGGCGGCTGGTTCGGCTATACGGCGTTCACGCAGGGCTCGCGCTGGGCGATGAGCGGCTACAACACGCGCCTCAACAACGCGAAAAAGACCGTCGCCATGGGCTCGATCACCGACCGCGACGGCTATGTGCTGGCCTATACGGACGCGGCGGGCGAGCGGCAGTATTCCTCCGACATGTCGATCCGCCTCGCCGTCTCGCAGACTGTGGGCGACACAATGAGCATGTCCGGCACGGGCGTGCAGACATTCTTCGCCAGTGCGCTGGTGGGTATGTCCGGCTCGATCATAGACCGCACGTGGTCGTGGCTGAGCGGAGAGACCACGCGCGGCGACGACATTCAGCTGACAATAGACGCGCAGCTCTCGGGCGTGATCGCGCGCTCCTTCCCCTCGGGCTATAACGGCGCTGCGGTTGTCATGAACTACAAGACCGGCGAGGTTCTCGCCATGGTGTCCATGCCCGAATACGATCCGGCGGGGCTGGGCACGAGCGTGGCCGACACGGCGTATCTCAACCGCTGCCTGCAGGGGCTCTATACCCCCGGCTCGGTGTTCAAGATCGTGACGCTGACCGCGGCGCTGGACAATCTGCCCGGGCTGCTCAACCGCACGTTCGTCTGCACCGGCTCTCAGGATTTCGGCGGCGGGGCGGTCACCTGCCTGAGCGGCCGAAAGGCGCACGGCGAAATTGATCTCAAATCGGCCTTTGCGCAGAGCTGCAACGTGACATTCGCCGAGCTGAGCTATGAGCTGGGCAAGAGCAATATGCAGTCGGTCGCCGAGAATTTCGGCTTCAACGACAATTTTTCCTTCTCTGATCTGGTGCTGTACAACTCCAGCTATCCCGGAGACATTTCCTCGGTCAACGAGCTGGCGTGGTCGGGCGTGGGGCAGGGCCGCGTGCTGGTGACCCCATTGCACATGGCTATGATCGCCTCCGGCGTGGCCAATGGCGGCGTGATGATGGAGCCGAAGCTGGTTCGGCAGATCACCGGCGCGGCGGGCATACCGCGGCTGCGCGCGTCGGGCGGCGCATACAAGCGCGTCATGAGCGAGGCGACGGCGAAAATCGTGGGCGAGTATATGCGCGAGACCGTCGAGAACGGCACCGGCAAAAAGGCGCGCGTGTCGGGCTACACCGTGTGCGGCAAGACCGGCTCGGCCGAGACGAGCAACGACAAGTCGGTCAGCACGAACGCGTGGTTCGTGGGCTATATTCAGGATGCGAGCTGCCCCTACGCGGTGGCCGTGGTGCTGGAGCAGGCCGGCGCGGGCGGCGATCTGGCCGCGACGCTGGCGGCGAAATGTCTGGCCGAGGCGGTCGAGCTGGTGGGCGGACAGGGCTGACGAAGCGGCAAATCAAACGAAAAGTGAACATATAAGGAGAGAAAATGCCTATGGAACTCAAGGACATTCGGGTGCTGGCCGACAACGTGCGGGAGAGAATTCAGAAGGTCATCGTGGGAAAGAGCGACACGGTCGAGCTGATGCTGTGCGCGATGATTGCGCGCGGCCATGTGCTGCTCGAGGACGTGCCGGGCACCGGCAAGACGGTCATGGCCAAATCGCTGGCCAAATCGCTGGACTGCGCCTTTTCGCGCATACAGTTTACGCCCGATCTGCTGCCCTCCGACGTGACCGGACTGAGCATATTCAACGCGCGCACGGAAAACTTTGAATTCAAGCCTGGCCCGGTGTTCACAAACATATTGCTGGCCGACGAGATCAACCGCGCCACGCCGCGCACGCAGTCGGCGCTGCTCGAGTGCATGGAGGAGCGGCAGGTGACCGAAAGCGGCGTGACCCGCGCGCTGGACGAGCCGTTTCTGGTGGTGGCGACGCAGAACCCCGTGGAGACGCAGGGCACGTTCCCGCTGCCCGAGGCGCAGCTCGACCGCTTCCTGATGAAGCTGCGTCCCGGCTATCCCGACACCGACGAGGCGCTGGCGATACTCGACCGCTTCATACGGAACAATCCGCTGGAGACACTCACGCCGTGCGCGGCGGGCGAGGACATCCGCGCGGCGCAGGGGCTGATCGGCTCTGTTCATGTGAGCGAGCCCGTGAAGCGCTATATGGTGGCGCTGGTTGAAAAGACGCGCGAGCTGCCCGAGGTGCAGACCGGCGTGAGCCCGCGCGGCCTTTTGGCGCTTCTGCGCGCCTGCCAGAGCTGGGCGGCGATGCACGGCCGCGATTTCGTCACGCCCGACGACGTGAAGGCGCTTTCTGTGCCCGTGCTGGCGCACCGCATCATACTGGGCGGCCTTTACGGGCGAAGCGCGAAGAGCGAGGAGGTCGTGCGCGAGGCGCTTTCTCAGATCGCCGCGCCGGTCGAGTCCGGCGAAGGGGCGTGACGGCGGATGAATATCCTCTGGATACTGGTTTCGGTGGGCGCTGTGGCGCTGATCGAGGCCGTGCTGTGCCATTTCTTCGGGCTGAAGAAAATCGAGTACACGCGCTCGTTCAGCCGGCCGCGCGTCACCGAGGGCGAGAGGGTGGAGCTGGTTGAGGTCATCCGCAACCGAAAGATACTGCCCGTGCCGTGGGTGCGCGTCGAATCGCGCATATCGCCCCATCTGCGCTTTGGGCGCGGCGGCGAGAACGAGGACGCGCGCGAGATCAGCGCCGATCAGTATCACAAATCCGTGTTCTATCTGGGGCCGTTTTCACAGATTCGCCGCCGCCATGACGTGACCTGTCTCAAGCGCGGCCATTACGAGGCCGGCTCGGTGGCGCTGACGGCGGGCGACCTGCTGGGCACGAGCCAGCAGACCGTGCAGCTGAATCTGCCCTGCGCGCTGGACGTGTGCCCGAGGCTGCTCAATGAGGACGAGCTGGACGTCCCCTCCACCCGCTGGCAGGGCGAGGCGGCGGTCAGGCGCTGGATCATGCCCGATCCGTTTCTCGTCTCCGGCATACGCGATTACAGAAGCGGCGACCCCATGCGCGACGTACACTGGCGCGCGTCGGCGCGTCTGGGCTCATTGCAGGTCAAGACGCGCGACTACACCGCCGATCCCAGAATGCTGGTGGTGCTCAACGTGCAGACCAGCGAGGAGCAGTGGGGCGATCTGATGGACTACGAGCAGGAGGGCGTGGAGCAGGGCATACGCATTGCGGCGACGCTGTGCGCGCGTTCTCTCTGCATGGGCGTGGAGGCGGGCTTTGCGGCGAACGCCTGCCTGTATGGCGAGAAGAACACCGGAAAGACCGTATATATCCCCGCGCGGTGCGCCGCCGATCAGCTCGAGACGCTGCTCACCGCCATGGCGCGTATGGAAATTCACCGCGAGATGACATTCCCGACGTTCCTCGAGACGCTGTGCGGTCTGCGCAACGCCGACATACTGATTCTCTCGGCGTATGACAGCGAGGCCGTCGAGGCGGGAATCGACCGGCTGCGCGCCTGCGGCAACTCGGTCACGCTGATGAAGCTGGAAAGGGGGACGCGGCGTGAAAAGAATCGTGCGCAAACTGCTTGAGGCGGTTTACTTCCTGCTGTGCTTCATGCCCGCGCCGCTGCTGATCGGCTTTGCGCTGCTGGGCGAGGACGGCTTTGCGCCGCTCGTCATGACGGCGTGCGTGGTGCCGATCGCGTATGTGACGTCGCTGCTGCCCGGCTATGTGGGCGGAAAGAAAAAGGCGGCGGACGCGGCCGTTGAAGTGCGCGCCAGCCGCTCGGGCGACCCCGATCCCGACCGCAACCTGCGCCGGGACACCCACGAGGACGAGGAAAAGAGCCGCGCCTTTCCGCTGCGGGCGACCGTGTGCTTCACGCTGTTTTTTGCGATTGCGCTGTATCTGTTCTTCGGGCCGGTGTGGCGGCTGACCGGCGACTGGCTCACGCGCGTCATACTGGCGCTGACCCCGGCGGTCGTGATGCCGGCGGCGCTCATATTCTGCGCGACGGGGCGCAGCGCGGATTCGCGCAATGTCATCGCGGGCATTGTGCTCTATGGCGTGGCGGGCATTGCGGCCATCGCCATACGCTCTCGCGCTCTGGACGCGTGTCTGGGCGCGGGCGGCGGCGCGTTTATGATCGCGTCGCTGTGGATGATCAACGACGGCGCGATGCACACCGGCGCGGCCTCCCGAACGGGCGTAAAGCCTCCGGTCGCCATGCGCCGGCACAACCGCGCGCTGTTGATCGGGCTCATATTGATCTGCGCGCTGATCGCGGGCTTTAACTGGCTCAAGGAGAAGGCCGAATGGCTGCTGGGCGTCGTCACGGCGGCGATCGGCCGGGCGATCATGGCGCTCATGCGCCTTTTCGGCAGCGAGCAGGCGGGCGGCGGCATGGGCGGCGGCGCGGGCGATATGGATCTGTCCGGCCTGGCCGAGGCGCAGGAGCCGTCGAAGTTCTGGGAGATCATGACCTACTTCGCCTATGCGGCGGCGGCGGTCATCGTGCTGGCGCTGCTCTATTTCATAATTCGCAAGCTGGCGCGGATGGCGAAATCGCTGGCCGCGCGCATCGGCGCGTGGATGGCCCGCGTGACGCGCGCCGCGGGCGAGGACTATAAGGACGAACAGGAGAGCCTGCTCGACTGGGGCGACGTCAGAAAGGACATGAGCGAGGGCTTCAAAAGGCGCTGGAGCGCGCTGTTCAAGCGCGAGAAGAAGTGGACGCTCATGGACGCGCGGGAGAAGGCGCGCTATCTTGTGCGCACGCTCTACAGGCGCGGCCGCATACCCGCCGACGGCCGCACGCTGCGCGAGGCGCTGCCCGATCTGAACGCGCCCGATCCCGAGGCGCTGGCTGCGGTCTATGAGACGGCGCGCTACGCCGACCGCGATCCGGACGAAGCGCTGCTCGAGCGCCTGAGAAGGGACGAGCGCGCATGAACGACGCTCTGAAGCTCAAAATTGAAAATCTGCCCGATTCGCCCGGCTGCTATCTGATGAAATCGGGCGGCAAGATCATCTATGTGGGCAAGGCGGTCAACCTCAAGAACCGCGTGCGGCAGTACTTTTACGACAGCAGACAGCATACGCCCAAGGTGCGCGCGATGGTCGAGAAGGTGGACGATTTCGACATCGTGCTGGTGGACGGCGAGCTGGAGGCGCTGATACTCGAGTGCAATCTCATAAAGCGCCACAGACCCTGGTACAACATACTGCTCAAGGATGACAAGCACTATCCCTACATCCGCGTAAACATGGCCGATCCCTATCCGGCGGTCGAGCTGGTGCGCCGCCCCGAAAAGGACGGCGCGAAGTATTTCGGCCCGTTCATGAGCGCCACGGTGGTGCGGGAAATGATGGACGTGGTGCGCACGGTGTTTCCCATCCGCAGCTGCGTTAAGGCGCTCTCGCCCGGCAAGGTTCAGCGCCCCTGCGTGCATCATCAGATCGGCCGATGCCCCGGCCCCTGCGCCGGGCTGATCTCGGAGGATGACTACAGGGCGACGATGAAGCGCGTGATGGAGTTTCTCTCCGGCGACGATTCCGGCGTGAAGGCCGAGCTGACCCGCCAGATGCGCGCGGCGGCGGCGGAGCTCAACTACGAGCACGCCGCGCTCTGCCGCGACCGGCTCATTGCCGTGGAATCGGTCATGCAGAAGCAGAAGGCCATCGTCACCGGCGGCGGCGATCAGGACGTGCTGGCGGTGCTCAAGCGCGGCGACGACGCGATGGTGCAGACGCTCATCGTGCGCGGCGGCAAGATGATCGGCTCGGAGCACCATATGCTCGAGCGCGCCGGCGACGAGGAGTGCGGCGAGATACTGCTCTCGTTCATCATGCAGTATTACGGCGACGACCGCCTGCCCGCGCGCGAAATCCTCACGAGCCATGAGATTCCCGAATCGGCGGTGCTGGAGGAGCTGCTCGGCGAAAAGCGCGGCCTGCGCGTGAAGATCGGCTGCCCCCAGCGCGGCGAAAAGCGCCGTCTGGTCGAAATGGCCATGAAAAACGCAGCCGACGCGGCGGAGAAGCGCGAAAAGCAGCTCGCGTCCAGCCGCGCGCGCACAATCGGCGCGCTGGAGGAATTGCAGGGCGTGCTGGGGCTGCCCACGCTGCCCGCGCGCATCGAGGGCTACGACATATCCAACACGCAGGGCGCGCAGTCGGTCGGCTCTATGGTCGTGATGAAGAACGGCCGCGCCGCCAACCGCGACTATCGCTATTTCCGAATACGCACCGTCGAGGGGCCGAACGACTTCGCCTCGATGAACGAGGTGCTCACGCGCCGATTGAGTCACGGCCTAAACGAGCAGAAGGAGCGCGCCGAAAAGGGGCTGCCCAATGAGGGCGGCAAGTTTTCCGAGCTGCCCGATCTGATACTGATCGACGGCGGGCGCGGCCAGCTGGGCGCGGCGATGCGGGCGCAGCAGGCGCTGGGTCTGAACATCCCCATGTTCGGCCTGGCCAAGCGCATTGAGGAGATCATACTGCCGGACGAGGACGAATCGATACTGCTGGACAGGCACAGCGAGGCGCTGCACCTCATACAGCGGCTGCGCGACGAGGCGCATCGCTTCGCCATATCGCACCATCGCTCGCTGCGCGGGGCGGCGGCGCTCAAATCGCGCCTGGACGACATTCCCGGCGTGGGGCCGAAGCGCAAAAAGGCGATCCTTCAGCAGTTCGAGACAATGGAAGCGCTCGAGAAGGCCTCGGTCGAGGACATCTGTCAGGCCGAGGGCATATCCACACAGACCGCGCAGGCCATATACGACAGCCTGCACAAGAACAGAGAGGAGAAATGACCATGGAAAAGTACAACAAAAAAATCGACGCGCTGATCGACGGCTGGCGCGACGAAATCTATGAGACGCTCAAAAAATGGGTGGCGATCGATTCCCCGTCGGTTGAACCGGCGGGCGAGGGCAAGCCGTTCGGCGAGAACGTGAGAAAGGCACTCGATCAGGCGCTGTCCGACGCGGAAAAGATGGGCTTTGCCGTGCGCAATTTCGACGGCTATGCGGGCGATATTTCGCTGGGCGAGGGCGCGCAGACGCTGGGCATGCTGGCGCATCTGGACGTCGTGCCCGCCGGCGACGGCTGGACGCACGATCCCTTCGCCTGCGATCGGGCGGACGGACGCGTGTACGGCCGCGGCGTGATGGACGACAAAGGCCCGGCGATCGCGGCGCTCTATGCCATGCGCGCCGTGCGGGACGCGGGCGTTCGGCTGAAGGACGGCGTGCGGCTGATCCTCGGCTGCGACGAGGAGGTGGCCATGCGCGGCCTGAAATACTACGCATCGAAGGTCAAAATGCCCGATTACGGCTTCTCACCCGACGCGGAATATCCGCTGATCAACATCGAAAAGGGCGGCGTCAACATACTGCTGTCCTGCGCGTGCGCGGGCGAGGACGGCGCGTCTCTTCCGGTCTATTCGATCGAGGCGGGCGAGCGCGTGAACGTTGTACCCGGCACGGCGCGCGCCGTCGTGGGCACGAAAAATGTGAGCGTCGACGCGCTGAAGGCGCGTCTTTCCGGCGCGGACTACAAATTCACCGTGACCGATCTGGGCGATAATCGCGCGCAGATCGAGACGATCGGCATACAGGCGCACGCCAGCGTGCCCGAGCTGGGCCTGAACGCGGCGGGGCTTCTGTTCAACGCGCTCGTGCGCATCGGCGCGGACGGCGGCGTGAAGGACGCTGTTGCGGCGATGGACAAGTACTTCGGCGTTGAGGGCGACGGCCAGAGCGCCGGCATCGCCGCGGAGGACAAGGAGTGCGGCAATTTGACCTGCAACATCGGCCTGGTGCGCTTCGACGGCCGTCAATTCGAGGTGACGCTGGACATCCGCTATCCGCTGGCCACCAGCGAGGAGAAGATCCTCGGCCAGATGTGCTACAAGCTGACCGACACGCCGCTGTCCGTGCGCCGTCTGAGCGGCCGCACCGTACACTATGTGAGCGCCGATCACAAGGTGGTCAAGGGTCTGCTCGAGGTCTATCACGACGTGACCGGACTGCCCGCCTATCCCATCGCCATCGGCGGCGGCACCTATTCGCGCATGATGCCCAACACAGTGGCGTTCGGCATCAACTTCCCCGGCGACGTCGACACCTGCCATATGCCGGACGAATACGTCGACTGGGAGAAGTTCATACTGAGCGTCAAGATATTCGCCCACGCCATTGAGACGCTGGCAAAGGCGTAATCAATATGACGAACCGCCGCGCAGTCCCGCAAAAAAGCAGGGATTGCGCGGCGGTTTTTGCGTTTTGTGAGGAAATCGTACGGAGGGACAAAATGTTGCAGCTGTCGCGTTGGGGTGATCTGGCCGGATAGTTTTGGAGGGAAGAACACGGGCAGCAGGGGGAATGCGGGCGCGGCCGTATGGCGCTCTATAACGCGTGATGAAGCGCAGTAAGGACTGCTGAACGCCCCTCGTGGAGCGCGTCTGGCCATGACAATGTGCCGCGCGTTCAGAGGGCAGGATGTGCGCGACGCGTTTTGTGTGAGGGCTGATTTGGCTGGACGGCCTTGGGGGGAAGAACATGCGGAATTCCATATGCGAAAGGCAGACCGTGGATTGGGGCGCGGGTCACGATCATGTCCCGTGACGCGCACGGCTTTTGCGTTCGAACTGATCTGGTCGGATGGTTTGGCGGGGAGGATGCGTGGGGCGTCACATGCAGGGGAAGGCGGGCTGTGATCGACACGCCATAGCGTGCGATGAGGCGCGATGGAGAACTGCCGAACTTCTCTGCGCAGAGCATGTCCGGCCATGACAACGCGCCGCGCGCTCCCATACTCTGCAGGAGCGCGCGGCGCGTTTATGCGTATTTTGGGGGATGAATTACAGCGTTTTGAGCGCGGCGGTCAGGCGAGCCATCGCCTCGACGACGTTTTTGCGCGGCGTGGCGAGGTTCAGGCGCACGAAGCCCGCGCCCTCTTCGCCGAAGGATGTGCCGTCGTTCAGGCCGAGGTGCGCCTTTTCAACCACAAAGCGCATAAGATCCTTCTGATTCAGATTGAGCGCGCGCATATCCAGCCACATCAGATACGTTGCCTCGAGGCGGCTGTATTTGACGACCGTGCCGTCCAGCGCCTCTTCCACGACGCGGCGGTTGCCGTCGATGTAGGCGAGCAGCTCGTTCAGCCACGCTTCGCCCTCGCTATAGGCCGTGCGCTGAGCCAGCGCGCCGAAGAGATTGATGCCGTCTATGCCGCGCTTGTCGTATTCCGCCTTGAAGCGCGCGCGCAGATCGGCGTTTTTGATCAGCACCGAGGAATGGCGCAGCGCGGCCAGATTGAACGTTTTCGTCGCGGAGATCAGCTGTATGGCGTTCGGCTCGACAGAAAGTATCGGCGTGACTTTGTAGCCGGGCATTTCGAGATCGGCGTGGATTTCGTCCGAGATGACGGTCACGTTGTTTTCGCGGGCGAGCGAGCAGACCACTTCGAGCTCCGCGCGCGTCCACACGCGGCCGACGGGGTTGTGCGGATTGCACAGCATGAGCGCCTTTGCGCCCGCCTTGAGCGCCGCTTCGAGAGCGTCGAAATCGATGCGCCAGCCCGCGCTGTTCTGAGCGAGCGGACAGCGGCGAATCTGACACTGCGCGGCCTCTGCGCTGGCGTAGAACGGGCCGTAGACCGGCGTGAGTATGACCACAGTGTCGCCCGGCTCCGTGACGGCGGCGACGGCGACGCGCAGGCTGTCCACAACGCCCGGCGAGAAGAGAACGTCGCTCTTTTCGACGTCCAGATTGTGGCGGCGCTTCATCCATCCGGTCACGGCGTCGTAATCCGCGTCTGTGATCGCCGTATAGCCGAATGCGCCGTGAGCAACGCGGCGCGCCATCGCGTCTATGACCGGCTGCGGCGCGGCGAAATCCATATCGGCCACCCACATGGGCAGCACGTCCTCCGTGCCGAAAACCGCCTTGCGCTCGTCCCACTTTTCACAGTTCGTGCCGGCGCGTGTCACACCCTCGTCAAACGAAAACATGGTTATATCCCCCTTTGTATGAGAAGCTTTCATGAAACCATTATAGACCGCCCGTGCGAAAAAAGCAATCCCGCGGCGTTTATTTGGTGAAAGCAATCGGCTCTTTTTTGTGACGATCGCTTCGGTTAAGAGTGTGCGCAAAAGCGCGGAAAGGGCTGGATAAATGTGCAGAAAAGTGCTATAATAATATAGTAGAAAAATTGTGATCGCAAGAGGTGCCAATATGGGAGCTGACAACAAGAAAAACAACTATGACGAGAGTCAGATACAGGTGCTGGAGGGTCTGGAGGCCGTGCGCCGCCGCCCGGGTATGTATATCGGCTCCACCGACGAGCGCGGACTGCATCATCTGGTCTATGAAATCGTCGACAACGCCGTGGACGAGGCGCTGGCCGGCTATTGCAAAAATATTCTGGTGACGCTCAATAAGGACGGCTCCGTGACCGTTGTGGACGACGGCCGCGGCTTCCCCGTGGGCATTCATCCCAAGATGCACCGCCCCGCGGTCGAGGTGTGCCTCACTGTGCTGCACGCGGGCGGAAAATTCGGCGGCGGGGGATACAAGGTCTCCGGCGGCCTGCACGGCGTGGGCGCGAGCTGCGTCAACGCGCTGAGCCGCCATATGAAGGTGACCGTCTATCAGGACGGGAAAATCTATCAGCAGGAATACGAGCGCGGCAAGGTGCTCTACGATCTGAAAATCGTCGGCGAGACCGACCGCACCGGCACGACCATACAGTTCTGGCCGGACGTAAAGACCGGCGAGGAGCCCGAGCCGGGCATATTCGAGACCGGCGCGTTCGATTTCGACACGCTCAAGACGCGCTTCCGCGAGATGGCCTTCCTCAACAAGGGCATCCGCATCACGCTGCGCGACGAGCGCGGCGAGGAGCCGGCCGAGGTCGACTATCACTACGAGGGCGGCATCAAGTCGTTCGTCGAATACCTCAACAGCCACAAGACGCCGCTCTTCCCCGAGCCGGTGTACATCGAGGGCGTGAAGGACGGCACGACCGTCGAGGTGGCGCTCCAGTGGAACGACGGCTTTACCGAGAGCGTATTCTGCTTCGCCAACAACATCCACACGCCGGAAGGCGGCACGCACCTTGAGGGCTTCAAGCGCGCGCTGACCCGCGTGGTGAACGACTACGGCCGCAAGGTGGGGATGCTCAAGCCCGCCGACGCGAACCTGACCGGCGACGACGTGCGCGAGGGTCTGGCCGCGGTCATATCGGTCAAGCTGGTCGAGCCGCAGTTCGAGGGACAGACCAAGGCCAAGCTGGGCAACAGCGAGGTGCGCGCGCTGGTGGACAACATGGTGGCCGACAAGCTGGAGAGCTTCTTTGAGGAGAACCCCATGATCGGCCGCACGGTCATGGACAAGTGCCTCTCCGCCGCCCGCGCCCGCGAGGCCGCGAGGAAGGCGCGCGATCTGACCCGCAGAAAGACGGCGCTCGAATCGGCGGCGCTGCCCGGCAAGCTGGCCGACTGCTCCGAACGCGACCCCGCCAAGTGCGAGATATTCCTCGTCGAGGGCGATTCCGCCGGCGGCTCCGCCAAGAACGGCCGCGATCGCCACTTCCAGGCGATCCTGCCCCTGCGCGGCAAGATATTGAACGTCGAGAAGGTGCGCGTGGACAAGGCGCTGGCCAATCAGGAGATCAAGGCGATGATCACGGCGTTCGGCGGCGGCTTCGGCAAGGATTTCGACGAGACCAAGCTGCGCTATCACCGCATTGTCTGTATGACCGACGCCGATGTGGACGGCAGCCATATCCGCATACTGATGCTGACGTTCTTTTACCGCTTCATGCCCAAGCTGATTGAAAACGGCTATGTCTACATCGCGCAGCCGCCGCTGTACAAGGTGACGCGCGGTAAGACCGAGAAATACGTCTATTCCGACGTTCAGCTCCAGAAGCTGCTGGACGAAATGGGCCGCGACGCGAAGCCCGACGTTCAGCGCTACAAAGGCCTGGGCGAAATGAGCGCCGAGCAGCTGTGGGAGACCACCATGAACCCCGAGACGCGCTCGATGTACCGCGTGAGCGTGGCCGACGCCATCGCTGCGGACGAAACGCTGGCGCTGCTCATGGGCGACGACGTGGAGCCGCGCCGCGACTTCATCGAAAAGAACGCCAAGCTGGTGGCCGATCTGGACATTTAACGCGCTCAAAAAAACCGCGCCCGACCACGGACAAAGACCGTGAGAGGGCGCGCGACCCCCGAATAAAAGCTGGAGGTGCTCCTTTTGCCTGATGAAATGAACATCGGCCATCTTATGCCGATCGATATGAAGGAAGAGCTGGAAAAATCGTTCATCGCCTATTCCATGGCGGTGATCGTGACCCGCGCGCTGCCCGATGTGCGCGACGGTCTCAAGCCGGTTCATCGTCGTATCCTCTACTCCATGATGGAACTGGGCGTAACGCCCGACAAGCCCTACCGCAAATCGGCGCGTATCGTCGGTGATGTGCTTGGTAAATATCACCCGCACGGCGATTCCTCCGTGTACGACGCCATGGTGCGCCTGGCGCAGGACTTCAACATCCGCTATCCGCTGGTGGACGGCCAGGGCAACTTCGGCTCGGTCGACGGCGACGGCGCGGCGGCCATGCGCTATACCGAGGCGCGTATGTCCAAAATGGCGATGGAAATGCTCGCCGATCTGGACAAGGAAACGGTTGATTTCTATCCCAACTTCGACGAAACGCTGATGCAGCCCGCCGTGCTGCCCGCGCGCTTCCCGAACCTGCTGGTCAACGGCTCGAACGGCATCGCCGTGGGCATGGCCACAAACATCCCGCCGCACAATCTGGGCGAGGTCATAGACGGCACGGTCTATCTGATCGACCATCCGGACTGCACCTGCGAGGATCTGATGCAGTTCATAAAGGGCCCCGACTTCCCGACCGGCGGCCTGATTCTGGGCAAGGCGGGCATACACGAGGCCTATCGCACCGGCCGCGGCCGCATCATCATGCGCGCGCGCACCGACATCGAGGCCATGAGCGGCAACCGCCAGCGCATCGTCGTGACCGAGATCCCCTATATGGTCAACAAGGCGCGCCTTGTGGAGAAAATCGCCGAGCTGGTGCACGAAAAGCGCTTCGACGGCATCTCCGATGTGCGCGACGAATCCGACCGCGAGGGCATGCGCATCGTCGTGGAGCTGAAGCGCGACGTGAACGCCAATGTGGCGCTCAACTTCCTCTTCAAGCACACCCAGATGCAGGAAACCTTCGGCGCGATCATGCTGGCGCTGGTGGACGGCACGCCGAAAATCCTCTCGCTCAAGCATATGCTTTCGCACTATGTCGATCACCAGAAGGACGTTGTGACGCGCCGCACCCGCTACGACCTCAACAAGGCCGAGGCGCGCGCCCACATATTGGAAGGCCTGCTCATCGCGCTCGACCGCATCGACGCGGTGATTTCGCTCATACGCGCCAGCCGCACCACGCAGGAGGCGCGCGACGGATTGATGAGCACGTTCGGCCTGTCCGACAAGCAGGCGCAGGCCATACTCGATATGCGTTTGCAGCGCCTGACCGGACTGGAACGCGACAAGCTGCAGGACGAATACGCCCAGATCGAGCAGACCATCGCGCATCTCAAGGACGTGCTGGCCAACGAGTGGATGGTTATGGACATCATCAAGACCGAAATGCTGGAGGTTCGCCGCAAGTACGCCGACGAGCGCCGCACCGAAATCGCGGCGGTCGAGGACGAAATCGAGACGCTCGATCTGATCCAGGAGGAGGACATGGTGGTCACCATGACCCACTTCGGCTATGTCAAGCGCCTGAGCAAGTCGACCTATCGCGCCCAGAAGCGCGGCGGCAAGGGCGTTATGGCGGCGGCCACGCGCGACGAGGACTATGTGGAGCAGATGTACGTCGTCTCCACGCACGATCCGATACTGTTCTTCACCAACCGCGGGCGCGTCTATCAGCTGGGCTGCCACGAGATCCCCGAGGCGAGCCGCACGGCGCGCGGAACGGCCGTGGTCAACCTTTTGCAGCTCGACGGCGGCGAGAAGGTCACCGTCATGCTGCCCATGCCGCGCGAGCGCGTCGAGGGGCACTATCTGGTCATGGCGACGAAGAACGGCCTCATCAAGCGCACCAGCCTTGACGAGTTCGCCAATCTGCGCAAGAGCGGCCTGATCGCCATCGTGCTGCGCGAGGACGACGAGCTGATCCGCGTGGCGCTGACCGACGGCAGCTTCGACATACTGCTGGGCACGCGCGACGGCATGGCCATCCGCTTCCCCGAGACCGACATGCGCCCCATAGGCCGCGCGGCCATGGGCGTGAAGGCCATCGAGCTGGACGAGGACGACGAGGTGGTCGACATGACGCCCGTCGAGGAGGACGCGCAGGTGCTCTCCATCACAGAGCTGGGCTACGGCAAGCGCACCCGTCCCGAGGAATACCGCGTGCAGAGCCGCGGCGGCAAGGGCATCAAGGCGATGAATCTGACCGACAAGACCGGCAGGATGTGCTGCCAGCTGCCCGTCCACGAGGACGAGGACATACTGCTCATCACCGACGACGGCACGATCATCCGCATGCCGGTTGACGGCATATCCACGCTGGGCCGCAACACGCAGGGCGTGCGGCTGATGCGCGTCGAGGCCGGCTGCAAGGTGATGGGCGTGGCGCGCGCCGAGGCCGACGAGGAAACCGCCGACGACGAGGACACCGGCGAGGTTCGCACCGCCGACGCGATCGACGGAATCGATCTGGACGACGCGCCGACTGAAAAGCAGTCCGACGCGCCGGATGCGCTCGACCGGCTGGTTGATTCCCTCGAGAGCGACCCCGAGCCGGAGAACGACGACGACATCTAGATAAAAAACGTGCGAGCAATCCGCGCGGGGCGATGCTCCGATGCGGATTGCTCTTTTCAGACAACTCTATTCGTCAAGGAGAAAAAATCAATGCGAAAAATGCGGCTGGACAGGCTGCTCTCGCGCAACGGCTCTTCCCGAAAGGAAGCGGCGGGGCTGGTGAAGGCGGGGCGCGTGACCGTGGACGGGCGCGCCGTTCACGACGCGTCGATGCAGATCGATCTGGACAGCGCGCGCGTGTGTCTGGACGGCGCGCCGCTGCGCACGGGCAAGCACCTGCACATTATGATCAACAAGCCCGCGGGCGTATTGACCGCCACGCAGAACCCGCGCGGACAGGCGACCGTCGCCGACTATCTGCCCCGGAGCTTCCTCGCGCTGGACATCGGCCCGGTGGGACGGCTGGACAAGGACGTGACCGGACTGGTGCTCATGACCACCGACGGCCAGCTGGCGCACCGGCTGATTTCGCCGCGCTGGGAGCAGGACAAGATTTACACCGCGCGCGTCGAGGGGCGGCTGACTGAGGAGGACGCGGCGCGCATGGCCGAGGGGATTGAACTTAAGGACTTCACCTGCGCCCCCGCAAAGCTGGAGATCATAAAGGCGGGCGAGGGTGAATCGCTGTGCGAGGTCACCGTCCACGAGGGCAAATATCATCAGGTCAAGCGTATGCTGGGCGCGCTGGGGCACCCCGTCACGGCGCTGCACCGCCGCTCCATTGCGGGCATTGAGCTCGATTCCGGGCTCGGGGCGGGACAGTGGCGCGAGCTGACCGAGGCGGAAAAGGCGCATCTTTACAGCGTCACCGATCTGGAGGAATAGTATATGCCGGACTATTATTACACGCAGAATCCGGCCAGCGCGCATAAGGAGCGCTCAATTGCGGCGCGCGCGCTCGGCCTGACGCTCACGTTCGAGACCGACGCGGGCGTGTTTTCGAAAAACGAGCTGGATCCGGGCAGCAAGCTGCTGATCGAGTCGATGGGCGCGCTTTCCGGACGCGTGCTCGATCTGGGCTGCGGCTGGGGGCCTGTGGGCACGTTTTTATCGCTGGCCAATCCGCAGGCGCAGCTGGTCATGTCGGACGTCAACGCGCGCGCGCTCGATCTGGCGCGGCGCAATCTGAAGAACAACGGCGCGGCGGCTGAGGTCGTCGAGAGCGACGGCTTCGAATCGCTCGAGGGGACGTTCGACCACGTCGTGACCAATCCGCCCATCCGCGCGGGCAAGGCGCTGATCTACGGCCTGTTTGATACGGCGCACAAGCGGCTGCGGGACGGCGGCGCGCTGACGATCGTCATACGCAAGCAGCAGGGCGCGCCCTCCGCGCTCAAGCATTTGCAGGAGACGTTCGGCAACGCCGAGGTCATCGCCAAGGGCGGCGGATACTGGATCATCCGCAGCGTCAAGGGAAAGGAAGAGGAAGCATGAATCAATCGAGGGTCAATCGCGTGGTCGAGCTGATGAAGCGCGATCATCTGCCGTGCATACTGGTGAGCGCGACGGAATCGGTGTATTATCTCACGGGGCGCTGGATTGCGCCGGGCGAGCGCATGCTGGCGCTGGTGATTACGGACAGGGGCGATGTGCGCCTGTTCGCCAACAGGCTGTTCATGCAGCAGGCCGCGCCCGACCTGCCGCTGACCGAATACGACGACACAGAGGACTGCGTGGCCATACTGGCGGACGCGCTGCCGGCGGATATCGGCGCGCTGGGGATCGACAAGCGCTGGCCGAGTCATTTCCTGATCCGCCTGATGGAAAAGCGGCCGGACATTCGGATGAAGCTGGGCTCCGCGCCGGTGGACGACGCGCGCATGCTCAAGGATGCGGACGAGCTGGACGCCATGCGCAGAAGCTCCCGCCTGAACGATGCAGTGCTGAAAGAGCTCATGAGCACGGTCAGGGCGGGCGAAACCGAGCGACAGCTGGCCGAGCGCTATGTGGAGATTGCGCGCTCGATGGGCGCTGCGGGCTACAGCTTCCAGCCGCTGGTGTGCTTCGGGGCGAACTGCGCCGAGCCGCATCACGATTCGGACGACACGCCTCTCAAGGAGGGCGACTCGATCATATTCGACGTGGGGCTTGACCTCAACCACGCCATGAGCGACATGACGCGCACGATGTTCTTTGGAGAAGCGACCGACGAGATGAAGCGCGTCTACGAGCTGGTGCGCCGCGCCAATCTGGCGGGCAAGGCGGCGGTGAAGCCGGGCGCGCGGCTGTGCGACGTGGACAATGCGGCGCGGCGGGTGATCGAGGAGGCCGGCTACGGCGAATACTTCATTCACCGCACGGGTCACGGCATAGGCCTTGAGGTTCACGAGCCGCCGGATGTGAGCGCGGCGTGCGAGCGCCCTCTGGAGCCGGGCATGATATTCTCAATCGAGCCGGGCATTTACCTGAGCGGGAAGTTCGGCGTGCGCATCGAGGATCTGGTGACTGTGACGCAGGACGGCTGCGAGGTGCTCAATCGGCTGGAGATCCCCGCGTTTGACGAGCAATAATACATATGCGCGCCCTGAAATGACAGGATCAGGCCATTTCGGGGCGCGTGTTTTTATGGAAAAGCACGGGAATACGGCGCGGTCTGCCAACGCTTTTGTCGTTCATCGCGTCGGTAAAGGCGCTGATCTTTTTTATGCTATATCTGTTCTCGGGTGAGGCTGCCAAGCGCGCCGGCGGTTGATCTGGCGGTGATGGCGGGCGCGTGCAGCGTGGCAGAATGCGATGATTTTCGGGATTGCGGTTATTGAAAGGCCGGATGCGCGGCGTTGACGCCGTGCTTTCTGTGGGGGGCGGCGCGAATCAGCGCCTGTCAAAGTCCTCCTCAATGCGCTTTTTCCAGGCCGTGCCCAGCGGCGCATCGCAGCGGACGGCGGAAACCGCGTCGCTCAGCACATCGTAATTGAGCTGCGTTCCCATGGGGTCGGCGTGATAGTTGACCGCGCGGTCCGCGTCGATGCCGAAGCGCCCTGCCGTCTCAATCGCGTCGATGTTCGCGCCGAGGAACAGAAACTCCCAGCCGTATTTTGCCTTCTGGCGCTCGATCATGCGCCTGACCGTCTCACCGTCATAGCGGCGGCTGGCGTTTTCCATGCCGTCCGTGGTGATGATGAACAGCGTGTGCTCGGGAACGTCCTCGCTTCTTGCGTATTTATGGATGTTTCCAATGTGATGGATTGCATCGCCGAGGGCGTCCAGCAGGGCGGTGCGGCCGCGCACGGCATAGTCCCTGTCGGTCATGGGCCTGATGTGCCGGATGGGCGCGCGGTCGTGGACGACCTCGCTTCCCGTGTCGAAGAGGACGGTGGAGATCAGCGCCTCGCCGCGCTCTCTTTTCTGCTTTTCGATCATGGCGTTAAAGCCGCCGATGGTGTCGGCCTCCAGTCCGTGCATGGAGCCGCTCCGATCGAGTATGAATACGATTTCCGTCAGATTTTTTCTCATGCTTTGTCCCTCCGCAAATAAAAATATGACTGTCCGGCGCTTGGCCTTACAGTCATATTATAGGGCGGTGTTCCGGGCGCGTGGTCGCATGGCAGGCGACAATTATCCCCCGATGAGATTCTGATCAAAGGCGAACAGCGCCTCGTTGATTTCAAACACATTGTAATTTCCGCGCTCGATGAAATATTCCACGATGATGTCGAACTTGTTGGAGTGCGAGAGCGCAAAGCCCGCCTTCATCAGCATGTCCTTCATCTCATCAAGCGGCAGCTCGAGGGCGATGGCCAGCGCGATGGCCGTCAGCTTTGACGGCCTGTAATGTCTGTCCGAGCGAATCTTTGAGAAGAGCTTGCGATCGATGTTCGCCTTCTTGTAGCACTGCGCGTCGGTCAGGCCGCGCTCGTCGATCTTGCGCAGCAGCATCTCTGAAAAGCTCTCGTCAAGCTGCTCCAGCGCGTCGGCAAGGGAAAGATCGGCCATCGGCTCGGCACAGCATGGCGCCTCGATGCCGGGCATGCTCAGCCGGCGCAGACGCTCGGCGCGGCTGTCGGTATGATCGCTGACATAGCGATCGTCTATGTACTCGGCAATGCTGTTAAACAGCTTCTCGCCGATTTTGTAGGTCGCCCGGTCAAAGACGACGATATAGACGGTCATGTCGTTCTCGAGCAGGAACGCGCTGATCGCATCGACGGCGACATTCAGCGCCTGATCCTTGGGATAGCCGAAAATGCCGGAGGAAATCAGCGGGAAGGCGATCGTCTTGCAGCCATGCGCCTCTGCCAGCTCAAGCGCCGCCCGATAGCAGGAGGCAAGCAGCGCGCGCTCGCCGTGACCGCCGCCCTGCCACCGCGGGCCGACGGCATGGATGACATATTTGCAGGGCAGTCTGTAGCCCCGGGTGATCTTCGCGCTGCCGGTATTGCAGCCGTGGAGCGATTGGCATTCCGCCAGCAGCTCCGGGCCGGCCGCGCGGTGGATGCAGCCGTCAACGCCGCCGCCGCCCAGGAGGGAGGAGTTCGCGGCGTTGACGATGGCGTCGACATTCATTTTCGTGATGTCGTTTCGGACGATTTGGAGCGGCATGATGGAGCCTCGCTTTCAAATGAAAATCCCCGCCCGACGCGAAAGAAACGCCGGACGGGGCGAAAAGCATGATTACTCGAGCGGTATGCCGAAGTAGTCGCGGGCGTTGTTGAAGCTGATGCCCTGAACCAGCTCGCCGAGCGTCTCCATGTCGGCGGGATACTCGCCGTTTTCCACCCACGTGCCGATCACGTCGCACAGTATGCGGCGGAAGTACTCGTGGCGCGGATAGCTCACGAAGGAGCGGCTGTCGGTCAGCATACCGACGAAGCGGCCGAGCAGACCCATGTTGGCCAGCGTCTTCATCTGATCGACCATGCCGTCGCGCTGATCGTTGAACCACCAGCCGCTGCCCATCTGGATCTTGCCGGGCACGCCGCCCTGGAAGTTGCCCAGCATGGAGGCGATGACGTTGTTGTCGCGGCCGTTGAGCGAATAGAGTATGGTCTTGCCCAGGCCGCCGGCCATCTCGATCTTGTTGAGCAGCGCGGACAGGTTCGCGGCCACAAGGCCGTCGCCGACGGAATCATAGCCGGTGTCCGGGCCGTACTTTTTGACGGCCAGCGTGTTGTTGTTGCGGATGGCGTTCATGTGCAGCTGCATCGCCCAGCCGCGCTCGGCGTACATGCGGCCCAGGCGCACCAGTGCGGCGGTCTTGAACGCGCTCTCCTCCTCGTGCGTGCAGGGCGCGCCGGAGACGGCCTTTTTGAACATCGCGTCCAGCTCGGCGGCGGTCGCGTCGCCCGCGGGCACATAGTCCAGGCCGTGGTCGCTGATGCGCGCGCCGATGGCGTGGAAGAAGTCCAGCCGCTTCTCGAGCGCGGCCATGAGGTCGTCAAAGGAGGCGATCGGCATATCGGCGGACGCGGCGAGCCTTTCGACATACGCGCCGTAGCCCGCTCTTGAGACGTTCAGCGCAGCGTCGGGGCGGAAGGAGGGCAGCACTTTGACATTGAATGTCGGATCATTGGCCAGCGCGATGTGATCGTGCAGATCGGACGAGGGATCGTCGGTGGTGCAGATCATTTTGACGTTGAACTTTTCGATCAGGCGGCGGCAGCGGAACTCGTCGGTGGCGAGCATGGCGTTGGCGCGATCCCAGATCGACTTTGCGGTCTTTTCATTCAGCACGTCGTAAATGCCGAACACGCGCTGCAGCTCCAGATGCGTCCAGTGATAGAGCGGGTTGCCGATGGCGTATTTCAGCATGGAGGCGTAGGCGTAGAACTTGTCCCAGTCCGAGCCGCTGCCCTTGTCGCCGTACAAAAGCGACTCGTCCGCGCCGTTGGCCAGCATGGCGCGCCACTTGTAGTGATCGCCGCCCAGCATCAGATGGCTGATGTTGCGATAGTTGATGTTGTCGACGATCTCGTTCACCTGAAGATGGCAGTGATAGTCATAGATGGGCATATTCTCGGCATAGTCGTGGAACAGCGTGCGCGCGGTTTCGGTGCTGAGCAGAAAATCCTTGTCCATAAACGGTTTCATGGGGCAGTCCTCCTTATTGAGTCGACGGATTATTTATACAGCACGGGTCGAAGCACGGCCTCGACGACGTCGGCCATGCGCAGAAAGCCCACGCTGGTCGGATGGCAGCCGTCCACGGTGCAGATCTCGCGCTCATGATTGCCGAAGAACGACTCGCCGTTGATGAACCACACGTTTTTGTCGCCACTCTCGAGCGCATGGGCATAGGTGCGCGCGATGACGTTGCGCCGCAGCGCGTTCCCTACGCGGTCGGAATCGAAATCGGGCTTGCTCATCATGACGATGGGCAGATCGGGATGCGCCTCGCGCACGATGCTGAAGAATTTTTCGTGCGTTTTTTCGAGATGCTCGACGGTGGGCGCGTTGTGGTCGTAGTCCAGCACGAAGGCGCTCATGTCCAGCGAGGCGATGTAGCGCGCCATGTTTTCCTCGCCGCGGCCGCTGCCGGAGAAGCCGAGATTGATCTGCGCGGCGTCCAGCCGGCGGCACAGAAGCGTCGTATAGCACGAGCCGACCTTGGCGGCGCAGCCTCCCTGCGTGATCGAGGAGCCGTAGAACACGATGGGCTTTTCGATGCGCGGCGTGCGCCCCTTCTCGACGCGCGCGTCCGGCGGGAAGCCCAGCATCAGCTCGTCCAGCCCGTTGTAGAGCGGGAAATACAGCACATAGTGGCGCAGCCCGCCCGGCAGCGGCGTAAAGGCGCTCTGATTGAGCGCGCAGCCGCAGCTGCCCGTGTCCATGGCGGGAATGAAGTTTTTGATCTGGCGAATGCCCTCGTCGCTCTCCTCAAACAGTTCGAGGCCGCTCTGGCTGCAGGCGGTGAAGTGGGGCATATTGCCCTTGTCCTTGAGCGACCAGATGACGGCCAGCCCGTTTGCGTCGGTCGAAAAGCGCACGCAAGCGCCGGCCAGATGCCACGCCAGCACCTTTACGCCGTCGTTGCACTCCTTCAGGAAATCGAGCGGCAGGCGGCAGTAGCTGCTCTGATCGTTGGGCGCGAGGCCGTAGAGCTGCATCGGCTCCTGACGGGGATCAAAGAAGCGGTAGTCGCGCGGAATATCCGCGTTGATCTTGAAATGATGGTCGATATCCTCGATGCGTTTCATGGCGATTGTCCTTTCGTATGAAATGGGCGTGCAAAAGGCACTGATCACTGCGGGGCAAAAAGCCGTCCGCCCGATCATTATAGCACATTCCGCGCCGTTTGCAAAGACGTTATTCACTTGTCAGCGCCGAAAACTCCTCGCTCAGCGGCCCGAAATGCCCGGCGCTGTCCACGGCGCGCACGCGGTAGTAATAGCGCGTGTTCCGCTTCAGCCCCCTGTCGACGTAGCGCGATACGCAGTACGCCTCCCGCTCGACGCGCGCCAGAGGCGGCGTGTTTTCCGCGTCGAAGCCGCCTGCCTCGCTCCTGTAGATCAGATCGTAGGCGTGATCCTTTTCCGCGCAGCGCCCCCAGAGTATGTAGAGCATGCCGTCGTCCTCGCCGCGAATGGCGCGCGGACGGTCGATCAGGCCGGTGTACGTCGCGCCCACGGGGACGCTTGCCGCGCCGCGTCCGGAAAAGTCGGGGATGGGGCGAGTTTTGATCGCCCTGTCCGGGCAGAGGCGCAGCGTTGTGAACGCGGTCAGCGCGCCTGTTTCAGGCTTGTCCCGCTCGTCGGCGGTCTGATTCTGCGCGGGCACGGTTTCTCCGCACAGCGTGAGGCGGGGCAGCTTTCCTTCGCCGGACAGACGCGCGATCAGTCCGCGGCCGTCCTCGGCGCGCTTGAGCGTTATCAGCCGCGCGGGCGCGTCGGCCGAGAGGAAGGAGTACGCCGCCGCGCCGGTTCCGTCGCCGCTCTGGACGGCGCGCGCGATCACCGGGTTGAGGAAGCGCTCGGCCATGTCAGAGAGATGCGCCGATTTATGATCGCCCGCATAGGATGTGATCGCGTAGCGGAAGCGGAAATTCAGCGCGCTGCCGCCCGAGGTGTGCATCTGCAGCCAGTCGTTGGCCAGATAGACGTACATGGCCGAGCCGTCTCCGCACGCGCCGAAATCGGTCTTGTCCGGGTGTATGTGGTCGAATTCGATCAGTTCGCTGTCGGCCTGTATGAGCGCCGCGCCGAAAGCAGCGTTCTCGGCGCACGCCCACTCGTGCGCGGCCATGTATACGTCGGCGCCGTGGCCGGTCACGTCGCGGCCGTATTCTGCCTCGCAGCCGTTGAGACGGCAGACGCGCCGCGCGTTTTCCACGGCGAAGGGGAAGGCGCAGTAGGCGTAGCGGTGATAGCGGTCGCTGTTGAACAGATCGCGGACGTGATGAAGCCGCATATCCAGCTCGATGCGCCTTTCGTGCTCGGGCAGCGTGACGATCAGCTCGATCGCCGCGCCGGAGACCGGTTCGTCCATGCGCGCGGTCACGATCGCGGCGTGTTTTTCGCGGCGCAGCGTGAACGCGGCTCTTTCGGGCGTGACGAACGAAATGTGATTGTCCCGCGTGTAGACGAACTCGGCGGCGCGGAAGGGCGCGTGCTCGTCGATCAGCTCGCGGCAGAGCGATTTGTCATAGATCGAATCGATCGCGCCGTTTGCCGTGAAGCTCACGCGGTAATAGGCGTTCTCGATCACCGGCGGCTGCGCGCACTGTTTTTCGGGCGCGCTCTCGGCCGGCTCGGGCAGGGCGATCTTATAGCCCATGGGCGGTATGTTCTCGATCAGCGCATCGCCGATCCGCTCCGTGCGCGTCTGCAGCGTGGGGTTGAAGCAGAACAGCGCGTTTTCCGGCGCGTTCGCCGCCTTGCAGAGCGCGGCCATGGCGGTATCGATCTCCGTTTTGGCGGTATCGAGCGCCTTGTCGATCCAGTCGCGGTGCTGCATCCACGTTTCATAAACGCGCCGCCCCTGATAGCCGCTGGTGCCGTAGGAGTGCTCGTCGTTGAAAAGCAGCGCGTCCCAGGCGCGATTGAAGGCCTCGGCGGGGTAGCGGTAGTTTTCGTCGGTCAGCGCGGCGAGAGTCGCCAGCTTCTCGGCGGTGGGCAGCAGCCGGTCGGCCTCGAATTTGCGCGCGAGCAGCTCGGGCGCGGACACGGGGTGCTGATACCAGCCGCCGGTGACGTCGCCCGAGAGCACGGGAATCGCGTCGCCGAATTTTTCGCGGATGCGCTCGAGCGGCCGGTCGGGATCGCCCAGCGCCCGGAACTGCGGCCACGCCCAGCGCGCGTTCCACATCGCCAGAAGGTCGGTCAATTCGAGCGACGGCTCCTGATCGTCGAAATAGCAGGGCGAAATCCATTCGTCGAAGGGATATTTCTCCTCGATCAGCGGAAGGCTCCGCGCCGTGCCCTGCTCCATCATGGCCAGCGTCTGCGCGTTCGCATGAGTGTTGTCGGGGATGCCGAAGCTCGAGCAGTGTCCGTACATGCCGCCGCAGAACACGAGCAGGCGGCTCTTTTCGTCCGCGCCCTGCCAGAAGAACACCATGGGCAGCGCGCCGTCAAGGCGCATATCGATGCGCGCGCCGCCGCCGCCCGCCATGCAGTTCCAGGTAAAGCCGGGCACGGTCGTGTCGCAGCGCCAGACGGTCGAGGGCAGAGGATTCCACTGATTGGGCGCGAAGAGTATGTTCTTAAAGCCCGCGTCATAGAACGGCTCCACAATGCCCCAGCTCAGGCCGTTGTTGTCGATCATGGTCATGGTCTCGCTCTTCACGCCCCATTGGTCGAACAGCGCGCGGCGTCCATAGGTCGCGCGGGCCATTTCCTCCAGCCCGAACACCTGCGTGTGGTTGCCCGCAATGCCGCCGCACAGGCCGATCTTTCCGGGCTTTATGTAGTTTTCAACGAGCGCGCGCGCCTTTTCCGCGCCCCGATCGGCGGGATAGTTATTGAAGAACCATGTGCCCTCGATGGTGTAGCGGTAGCGGTCGTTTTCGGCGCGGCCTGCGGTCCGGTCGCACAGCGCGGCGGCCTGATCGAGGA
Organism: uncultured Clostridia bacterium; assembly: GCA_934636425.1. Lineage (GTDB taxonomy): Bacteria > Bacillota > Clostridia > Christensenellales > Aristaeellaceae > Firm-10. Next base: position 21,993 of record CAKUAV010000001.1, on the reverse strand, counting down.
AGCGCTCGCTATTTTGGCGCTGAATATACTGCGAGTTGTGCAGCCCGATGTCGGTGTGCGAGGAAATCATGATGTGTATCGTCCAGCGGCGCGGCGCTTTCCACAAACAGGCAAAGCGCGCCGTTTCGCCGCCGAATGTGAGAACCCAGACGGCCTGAACGTCGATTCCGGGCGCGGCGAGCAGCACGGACGCATGGCATTCGCCGCCGGGCAGCGGCACATCGCACTTTTCGGCGAGAGGCCGTCCGCCTTCGTCGGATACGGAAAGAGACGCGTGGCCGCAGGCGCTGCTTTTGACGAAGACTTCAATGCGCTGGCGACCCTGATGATCGACCATCGATACGGGAACGACGCGGAAATCGGTCAGGCTCATGATGGTGTCCTCCTTGCGAAAATGCTTTGAAAATGCCGATTCCGGCGGGATTGACGCAGTGCTTTGGAGCAGCGGCGCTTTCATTGGGGCGATCGCTGATTATGGCGGCGGCCTGGCTGCCTTTCTGCCGGGTTATTTCATCACGACGGCTTTGTCGCCCAGCAGATCTTTGAGCGCGGCCAGATCGGCGGCCTCGCTCACCCAGTATTTCTCGGGCGCGAGGAACGCCTTGCCGCTGTCGGCCATGACGAACGTCACGCGGATATGGCCGGGCGTGCGCGAGAGAATCGAGAGCGCCTGATCGCGCGCGGTCTCGTTTTTCGCCTTGAGATAGAGCTTGCGCGGCGCAGGCTCGAACGGCGGCTCTGCGGGCGGCAGATCGTCCGGCGCGGGCGGCGGAGGCGTGCGGCCGTATTTGTCGCGGCCGGCCTCGCGCTTGAGGGCGCTTATGTCGATGTGGGAAAGCGGCATGACGCTGTCGGGGATGAGCCGCGGCGCTTCGTCCTCGCGCACGGAGAGCCGACCCTGCATGAGCACCAGCGCGTCCGTTTGAAGGAGCGAACGATACTTTTCGTAGGTTTTCGGGAATATCAGCGCTTCTGTGGAGCCGTAAAAGTCCTCCAGCGTGGCGAAGGCCATCATGTCGCCCTTGCGGGTGGCCTTGGTCTTGACCTCGGTCACGATGCCGCCCATCACGGCGCGCGTGCCGTCCATCGAGAGACCCCTGTCCTCGGATTCCTCGCTGAGCAGCGACAGCGTGCGGGTGTTTACGTCCAGCTGGCTCAGCTCCTCGCGGTATTCGTCCAGCGGGTGGCCGGTGATGTACACGCCGGTCATTTCCTTTTCGAGCGAGAGCAGCGCGCGGGGCGCAAGCTCGGGCAGATCGGGCAGCGGCGTGGGGGGCACGGCGAGCGTTTCGTCGCCCAGCGCATCGAAGAGCGAGAGCTGCCCCTCGACGACGTTCTTGCGTCGCTTGGATGCGCCGTCCATGATGGTCTCGTAGACCGAGAGCTTCTGGGCGCGGTTGCCGGGCAGCGAGTCGAGCGCGCCCGCCTTTATGAGCGATTCCACAACGCGCTTTGTGAGCGATTCGGAGGGCACGCGGTCGATGAACTCGTTGATGTCGCGGAAAGCGCCGCCCTTTTTGACCTCCTCCGTAATGGCGAATATCGGCGCATGACCGACGTTTTTGACGGCGTTGAGGCCGAAGCGCACGGCGCTTTTTCCGCCCTCGCGGTCGACGGAGAACTTTTCGCCGCTCTTGTTCACGTCCGGCGGCAGCACGGCGATGCCCTTCTTGCGCAGATACTGTATGTAGAAGGCCACCTTGACCGGATTGCCCGCGACAGAGTTCATCATCGCGGCCATGAATTCGGCGGGATGGTGCAGCTTGAGCCACGCGGTCTGGAGCGCGACCACGGCGTAGCCCGCGGCGTGCGGCTTGTTGAAGGCGTAGCTGGCGAAGGCGGTCATCTCTTCGAAGAGCTGCTCGGCGACCTCCTCCGGCACGCCGTTGCGCACAGCGCCGGGCACGGAGACGCTGCCATCGGCCTCCACCTTGCCGTGTATGAAGATTTCCTTCTCCTGCGCCATGACGTCGTGCTTTTTCTTGGCCATGGCGCGGCGCACGAGGTCGCTGCGCCCCATCGAGTAGCCGGCCAGATCGCGCACGATCTGCATGACCTGCTCCTGATAGACCATGCAGCCGTATGTGACGCCCAGAATCGGCTTGAGCTTGGGATGCAGGTATTTGACCGTCTCGGGCTTCTGCTTGCCGGCGATGAAGCGCGGTATGGACTCCATGGGGCCGGGTCGGTAGAGCGATATGGCGGCGATGATGTCCTCGAAGCAGGCGGGCTTCATGTTGGCCAGGAATGCGCGCATGCCGCCGCCTTCCATCTGGAATATGCCGTCGGTGTCACCCTCGGAGATCATGTCGAACACGCCCTTGTCGTCCATGGGAATGTCCTCGGGGGTCATATGCGGCCCGCCGCCCTCCTCGATCATGGCCAGCGTGTCTCCGATGACGGTGAGCGTGCGCAGCCCCAGAAAGTCCATCTTGAGCAGCCCCAGATGCTCCAGTGTGTCCTTGGGGAACTGCGTCGTGACCACGCCGTCGTTGGTCTGCAGCGGCACATATTCGTACACGGGGCGGCTGGTGATCAGCACGCCGGCCGCGTGGGTCGAGGCGTGGCGCGGCATGCCCTCGAGCTTGCGCGCCGTGTCGACGAGCGTTCTGACGCGCTCGTCGTTGTCATAGGCCGCCTTGAACTCGGAATTGATCGAGAGCGCCTTGTCGAGCGTCATGTCCAGCGCGAAGGGGATCATCTTGGCCACAGCGTCGGTCTCGGCGTAGCTCATGTCCATGACGCGCCCGACGTCGCGCACCACGGCCTTGGCCGCCATTGTGCCGAATGTGATGATCTGCGAGACGTGATCCGCGCCGTAGCGCCGGGCGACGTAATCGATCACCTCGCCGCGCCGCTCGTAGTCGAAGTCTATGTCCAGATCGGGCATGGACACGCGCTCGGGGTTCAGGAAGCGCTCGAAGAGCAGATCGTATCTGAGCGGATCGATGGCGGTGATGTCCAGGCAGTAGCAGGCCAGAGAGCCCGCGCCGCTGCCGCGCCCGGGGCCGACGAGTATGCCGTTCTTCTTGGCGTAGTTCACATAGTCCCAGACGATGAGGAAGTAGTCCACATAGCCCATGCGCTCGATGACCGACAATTCGTAATCGAGGCGCTCGCGCGCGTCCTGCCGGTCGGGGGCGTAATGGCGCTTAAAGCCCTCCTCGCAGAGAGAGCGCAGATAGTCCTTCGCGGTCGTGCCCTCGGGCAGCGGAAAGCGCGGCAGATGCGTGGTCTTGAAGTCGAACTCCACATGGCAGCGCTCGGCGATTTTGACGGTGTTCTCGAGCGCCTCGGGAAGATTTGGGAATACTTCCCGCATTTCCGCCTCGGATTTGACGAACATCTCGTCGCACTCCATGCGCATGCGCTTTTCGTCGCCCAGCGTCTTGCCGGTCTGTATGCACATGAGCACTTCCTGCGCCTGTGCGTCCTCGCGGTTGATGTAGTGGCAGTCGTTCGTGGCGACGAGGGGGATGTCCATCTCCCGCGCCAGATCGATCAGGCCGGGCAGCACGCGCTTCTGGTTCTCAAGGCCGTGATCCTGTATTTCGATGAAGAAATTGCCGCGCCCGAATATGTCGAGGTATTTCTGCGCCATGGCGCGCGCGTCGCGCTCGCGGCCGTCCAGCAGCAGCGAGGGAATGTCGCCCGAAATGCAGGCGGACAGGCCGATGAGTCCCTCGTGCCGCTCGGCGAGCAGATTGTAGTCTATGCGGGGCTTGTAGTAAAAGCCGTCCACAAAGCCGCGGCTGACCATATAGATGAGGTTTTCATAGCCCTTCTGGTTTTCGCACAGCAGTATCAGATGGCTGTAGTCGCGCGCGCCCGACGTCTTGTCGGTCAGATCGTGGCAGATATAGACCTCGCAGCCGATGACGGGATGGATGTTGCGCTTTAATGCCTGCTGATAAAAATCCACCACGCCGTACATCGCGCCGTGGTCGGTGATGGCGCAGTGGGTCATGCCCAGCGCCTGAATTTTGCCCAGCAGCGGCTCGATGCGGCTGGCGCCGTCCAGCAGGCTGTATTCCGTGTGCATATGAAGATGCGCGAACATATCCGTCCTCCCGATAAATTCTCTTTTCCGTGCGGAGATTGTGTGCTATAATAAACGGGAATTATTCTGCTTCAAGTATACCACACGGCGCGCGCTATTGCCACAGGTTTTTGGCGCGCCGCTTCATAAAGGACAGTGATGAACGATATGAAAATCCATCTGCCCCGATCCGCGCAGTATGCGGTCAAATCGCTCGCCGGCGCGGGCTATCAGGCGTATATCGTGGGCGGCAGCGTGCGCGATTCTCTGCTCGGCAAAACGCCCAGCGACTACGACGTGACCACCAATGCGCTGCCCGATGAGGTCATGGCGCTCTTTGCCCGAGACCGGCTGGTCACCAACGGCTTAAAGCACGGCACTGTGACGCTGATAAAATACGGCCAGCCCATCGAGATCACCACATTCCGCATCGACGGCGAATACGAGGACGGCCGCCATCCGGACGACGTGGTGTTCACCGGCAATCTCTACGAGGATGTTCAGCGGCGCGATTTCACGGTTAACGCGCTGTGCTGGAGCGAGCAGGCGGGGCTGATCGACTATGTGGGCGGCGAGGAGGATCTCGAGCACAGAATCATCCGCTGCGTGGGCGAGCCCGAGGTGCGCTTTGACGAGGACGCGCTGAGGATACTGCGCGCGCTGCGCTTTTCCTCCGTTCTCGATTTCGACATCGAGGCGGGTACGGCGCGCGCCGTGCATCTGGAGCGCGAAAACCTCTCGAAAATCGCCGTGGAGCGCATACTCACCGAGCTGAAAAAGCTGCTCTGCGGCGCGCGCGCCGAATCGATCGCGCTCGAATACCGCGATGTGTTCGAGGTCATTATGCCCGAGCTGCGCGCGCTGTCCGGGGACGAGTACATGCTCGCCGCGCGGCGCATGGCGCTGGTGTCGCCCGTGCCCGAATTGCGTCTGGCGGCGCTTTTGTGCGATCTGCCCGCCGAGTCGGCGCGCGAATGCGTGGCGCGGCTCAAGACCAGCAAGGTCAGCCGCAAGTTCATTGAGAGCGTCATTTCGCGCGTCAAAACGCCCATGCCCGCCGACCGCATCGGGATGCGCCGCCTGGCCGGAGAGTGCGGCGAGGAGCTGATGCTGGGTCTGGCCGAAATCCAGAGCGCGCACGTCACGGCGCTGTGCCACATGATCGTTCAGCAGGGCGACTGCGTGAGCCTGAAGCAGCTCGCCGTCAATGGCGACGACGTGTTCCGCGTGGGCGTGACGCGCCGCATGATCGGCGAATGCCTGAACGGCCTGCTCGAGCGCGTCATGGAGGGCGCGCTGCCCAATGAAAAGCAGGCGCTTCTGGACGCCGTGCGGCAGGAGCTCAACGCGCGCGCCGAAAAGGCCGCCTCGGAAAAGGCGAATGCGGGCAAAAAGAAGCGCAGGCGGCGCGGAAAGGGCGCACAGTCCGCCGAAAACGCGCCGGAAGCATCGGCCGACAGCATTGAGACGCCCGGCGCGGTCGCTGCGCAGGACGGGGAAGCCGCAGCGCGGGACGACGAACCCGAACGGGCGGAGGAACAGGCATGATTTACAGAGAAGCGACGAGGGCGGACGTTGCGGCCATGCGGGAGATTTACAGGCCGTATGTCGAAGAGACCACCGTGTCGTTCGAATACGAAACGCCCTCGCTCGAGGCGTTTGCGGCGCGGTTCGAACGGATTGCGCGGGATTTTCCGTGGTTCGTGGCGGAGGAAAACGGCGAAATCATAGGCTATGCCTACGCCGACCGCGCCTTTGAGCGCCGCGCCTACTGCTGGGACGCGGATCTGTCGGTCTACATCGGCGAAAGGTGGCATGGACGGGGCGTCGGGCGGCGGTTTTACGCGCTGCTCGAGGACGCGCTTGGGCGCATGGGCTATGTCTGCGCCTACGCCCTCGTGACCGAGGAAAACGCCGCCAGCTGCGCCTTCCATGAAAAGCTGGGCTATGAGAGGATGTGCGTCATGCCGCGCACCGGCTATAAGATGGGCAGGTGGCTGGGCGTGACGTGGTATGTCAAGTTCCTGCGCGAGGCCGCCGATCCGGGCGACGCGCCCAAGGCGTGGCGCGATGTGCGATGAGATGTGCGGGATGACCGCATTTGGCTTTCCGGCAGGAAGGGCTGGGCGTTCTTGACGGCGGGCGGCGAATGAGGGCGTTTTTTCGCGGGGCGCGTCGTGCCTTACGCATTCCGGCATTCTGCGTTTTTTATGGGCGATGGAGTGTTTGCAGGGATAGGGGCGTTCTCCACAGGCGCGCCGTTCCGTACCGTTGCGCATTCTGGAATTCGGCGCTTTTCATGGGTGATGGATTGCTTGCGGGATGATGGCGTTTTCGCGCAGTCGCGCCGTGCCGTTACGCATTCTGGTTCTCAGCGCTTTTCATGGGTGATGGATTGTTTGCGGGGGAATGAGGTTGTTTTCCGCAGGCGCGTTACAGGCGCTTTTTTATCCGGCTTTTCTCACGGGAAGGGACTATCACAGACGGCTGCCGAGGCTGTTCCCCGCGCATGAGATCGAGCTTCCTCAGACATAAAACGAAAGGACGATATGAGTATGTTTGCATCCAATACGGGCATCAGCACGTCCCACAACTATTTTATCGCGCTGAATCGCGGCGAGGCGCGCACATTCCGCGTTCTGCTGCGTCCGCTCGAGGCGGGGCGGCTTAACTGGCGCTTCTTCTTCAGCAACAGTGTGGACAGCACATGGGCCGACGGCAGCGAATCCTATGCCGATCTGCCGGGCAGCCGGTTCGAGATCGTCTCGGCCTCGGTGGGCGCGGCGGATGAAAGCGCGGCTCTGACAGGCGCGATGGTCGGCGTCGAGTGGCCGCAGAGCGTCGTCGAGCCGGGGGCGTGCGTCACCAGCGCGCCGGTCGAAATCGACGTGCCTGAGAACGGATATATCGTCTACAGCTGGTGCCTGCGCGCGCTGGAGGATCACTGCCGCCTGCCCGCCACGCCCGACAGTCAGGCACTGTGCTATGCGGCGCAGGGCGATCATTGCTTCGACGGGCAGGAGGCGCTTGCGCCCGATCAGATGGCCGTATTGCCCGATCAGTTCGCCGCCGACCGCGCCGTGCGCGCGCAGATGGTGTTCATGGGCGATTCCATCACACAGGGCTGCGGCACGCGCGTGAACGAATACGAGCAGTGGGCGACGCGCATCGCCATGGGCATGGAGAAGGACGTGGCGGTGTGGAACATCGGCCTGGGCTATGGCCGGGGCGAGGACGCGGCGCAGGACGGCGCGTGGCTCAATAAGGCCAAGCAGGGCGATATCGTCAATCTCTGCTTCGGCGTGAATGACATCTTTCAGGGCTGCGGCCCGCAGCTGATCGACAACCTCCGCTCGGCGATCCGCGCGCTGCACGAGTCTGAGAAGCATACGAGGGTCGTGCTGCTGACCATACCGCCCTTCGACATGACCGAGCGCAACGAGGAGATGTGGCGCTCGGCGGTGAACGCCATCCGCGAGGACGGACTGGGCGCGGACGCTGTGTTCGACATCGCCGCCATGCTCTGCCAGCCGATTCCGCGCGACAATTTTGCGGCGTTCGGCGGCCATCCCGACGGCCGGGGCGGCGCGGCGGTCGCTGGCGAGTATCTGAGCCACTTCTGGCCGCGGCATCGGAAAGCGCTGCTGGGCGAGTGAGGGAGGCAGCGTCATGGCGGATTTCGGCGTCGGCGAAATGCTGGATATGCAGCGCGCCCTTCAGGAAAAGTACAGCCGCATATGGGAGCCGGTCGACGCGGAGACGGGCAGGAACAAGCTGCTGTGGATGGTCGGCGAGATCGGCGAGGTCATCGATATTGTCAAGAAAAACGGCGGCGACCGCGCGGCGAGCGATCCGGCGCTGCGGGCGCATCTGGTCGAGGAGCTGGCCGACGTGCTGATGTATTACTGCGACGTTTTGCTCTGCTATGGCGTATCGCCGGAGGAGCTGAAGGCGGCCTACACCGCCAAATTCGAAAGGAACATGACGCGCTGGTGAAAAAGCAGGGGGAAGCACGGCGCGGCGGAGAGACGTGAACAGCATGGAAGCAAAGACTGCCAAACACGCTTTTTTCCTTCTTTGCCCGTTCTCTCATGGCGAGGCCATGTCAGCTGTTGCCGTTGTGGACTTGCACTCCCCCCAAGATTTCTTGAAGAACAAAAAAACGCGCGGCGCATCGGGAGAAATTCCGGTGCGCCGCGCGTCAGAGTACCGAAAAGCATTCAGAGAGTTCGAGAGTGCCGAAACCCTCTCAAATTTCAAACGTACCCAGCGGCATGTATGATGCGGGGTGACATTTTGCGGCGAAAAATCCCATTTCCAGAGCAAAAACTGGAGAGGGCAGCACGCGGCGGAAAGCTTGAATCCTCGTTCACCAGCTTGTCAAGACCTTTTTTGACAGGCAAACGCGCGGCGCATCGGGAGAAATTCCGGTGCGCCGCGCGTCTGTTTCGCGGGAAAATCGGACAGATATGGGCTTTTTGTGCCCTCGCTCCCTGACGGAGCCGGGCGCAATGCCCTTGATGAAGCGGCGCTGCAGGCCGCCTGCTCGTCAGGCGATCTCGCCCGATGCCATGCTGCGGCGCGTCTCAAAAGGGCTGCGGCCATGCGGGAACGGAGCCGCCGCGCAGCCCGAGCGGCGCTGATCCCGGACGCGGAATTGGAAGGGCTTCGCCGCCGGAAAATGAGCCTGGCCGAATCTGATGGATTGAAGCGCGCGCTTTCATGAAGCCTTCAGAGGCGCGGCGTTCCCTTTTTCGCGCGCTCAGGCGCTGTGATCAGTGAAGCGCGGCGTAGGAAACCTTGACCTCGTCCCACCAGTCCTGACCGCCCTGAGCCAGCCAGTCGTTCTTGAAAGCGTCCCAGCTGTCAACGGCGACATTGCCCATGATGAAGTTGACGAAGTACTCCTGCGCCATGGATTTGAGCGTGGACTTGAACTGCTGCTCGGACTCGGTCGCCGGGCCGTAATAGACATTGTAGACGACGTGACCCTCATTGCGCATGCGCACGGTGGTCATGATGCCGCCATCGGGGGACGTGCGGCTCAGCCACATTCCGGCGGTCGTGCCGCGCGTCCAGCGGGAGGTGTCCCGGCTGTGATGGGCGACGGTCTTGTCATACCAGTCCTTGTCGGTTGAGCTGCGCAGATAGCTCAGGTCGTTTTCATGCCAGGCGTTGTAGGCGTTGTAGGCCTGCTGGACGTTGATGCCGGAGGGCCATGTCTGCACGGGCAGCCAGTTCCAGACCTTGCCGGCCAGCTGCTCGGCTTTGGACTGCTCCTGACGCATCTCCAGAACTTCGGGATCGTCGGTCACTTCTTTCTGAGGCCATATGGCGTCGTCGACGGGCGCGATATGCACATAGTGGTAGTTCAGCAGCTTGACAAGCGCTTCATCGGCGCGCTCGGGCGCTTTTTCGTAAACGCAGTTGTAATACGTCACCATGTTTTCGTTGCAGACGGACTTGCCGTATGTGCCCTCGGTGAGGCCGGGCAGCGGCATGACCGTCCATTCCGCCTTCTCGTCATAGTCCATGTTCTGCGGGCCGGGATAGGCGGGATTCCACCACATTCCGAAGAATACGCCGACCTGCGAGCTGATGACGTCCTCGTTCAGGTTGTCGCCGGACAGCGTGGCGAAATCCTGGGCGATGCCGCCCTTTTCATAGAGCTCGCGCAGCGCCTTCAGGCCTTCGTATGTGCCGTCCATGAGCACGCCGGGAACGATTTCGCCGCTCTCATCGGCGACCCAGAACTGCGGATAGCCGCCGAAGCTCTGGAAGAATGCGAGCGAGCCGAAAGCGCCCGCGAAGGGATCGCCCTGCATTGCCAGGCCGTCGGTGTTCGCAGCGCCGTCCTGATTGGGATCCTCGGTGCCGAAGCGCACGCACATATCCATCACGTCATAGATGGTCTTGGGCGCTTCGATGCCCAGCGCGTCCGCCCAGTCCTTGCGGTACATGAGCAGGTACATCGTGGAATGGTTGTCATCGAAGAGAGGAACGCCGAGCAGAGCGCCGTCGACGGTGGCCTGCCGGGTCGGCCGGTTGCCCGCGGCGTCGTCCATGGCGAGCATCTCTTTGAGGGAATATGTCTTGTAGGCGTTCGTCAGATCGCGCAGCGCGCCCATCTCGACAAACTGACGGAAATGAACCTCGTTCAGCCGGAGCAGATCGGGGATATCGCCGGACGCAATGGAGAGCTGGAACTTCTTTTCCCACTGCTCTGTATCCACCGTCCACATCCATTCGAATCGTATATTGAGATCCTCAAGAACATTGTCGTTCCACAGGCCGTTCTCGGGCGTTATGCCTTCGCCGACGCCGGCCAGTGACGAGAGGCTGTAGCTGTGAACCACTCTGAGCGTAATCGGCTCGGCCATCGGCTCAAGCGGCGCGTATTCCTGCGCCGAGACGCTCAGCAGGGGAACGAGAAGCAGCGCGGCGATCAGCAGAGCTGTGATTTTCCTGGACATGGTGACACCTCCAATACGTGTGATTTTGACCGACCCCCCCCATTGACCTTAATTAAAGTATAATGCAACGCTCAAAAAGTATAAACATAAATGCTCTTAAACTTGCGTAAACCGCTAAGAAAACTTCTTCCAAATGTGGCGTTTCCAGCCGAAGAATGCGTTTGACCGGCCCAATGCCAATCCGGCATGAACGACGGATCAAATCTTTGATTTGAATCGTCGGCAGTTTTGCCTTCCAGTCACCATTTTCAGTTTTTGCCGATTTCCCGGGCGCGCAAATCGTCCCGCATACGCCGCTGGGCATGATTAAAAGTTCGAGAGCCTGAGGGCAGCGCTTTTTGCCGTGTTGTTTCCCCTCCAACTTTCCGCAAAGAGCCAAAAAAGCCCCGCTCCGGGGCCTTACAATGGCTCGGGGCGGGGGCGTATGGGTCTGTATGGATTATTCCGCGGATTCATTCAGCCAGAGCCGGTCGAGATACATCTCGTCAAAGCGCGTGTAATCGCCGTCCAGGCAGATGAAATCATATCGATCGAGCGGCAGGCCGCGCAGCAGAGCGGCGATGCGCGGGGCGAGCGGGCTGGCGTGGAGCGGCGCATGCGCGTCGATCATCTGGCCAAAGTCATCCTTCAGCGGCGCGCTGAGCAGCAGGGCGCGCGCGCTCTTCAGCTCTTCGCCGGCCGGGACGTCGCCAGCGAGCAGGCAGTGCTCCAGATTGACCGCGGCGGGACAGCCTTCGCGGCTGAGATCGGCGACGCGTCCCCTGACGGCGTTGGGCAGGGCGTTGGTCATCATGACGCTCAGGCCGTGCTTTTCGGCCATGGCGCTGAGCGCGGCGATTGAAGCGCTCATATACTCGGCGGCCTCGTCGGGCGTGAGATGGTTTTCGGCGTTGCGGTGTCGGTTGAGCAGCATCCGCCTTGCGCCCAGCGCAGCAGCGTTCGCCATGATGTCGTTTATCCACAGGAATTTTGCGTCCTGACGCTCGGGTCTGTTGCGTATGAGCGACAGATGCGGATAGTGATCCAGCACGGAGGAGAAATCGACGACCACGTCTAGGCCGCGCCGCTTCAGCCAGCCGCCGGCCTGAGCGCACTGATGCAGGCTCAGATCGCTCACATAGGCCGCGTCCAGCTTTACGCCCGCGAAATACTGATTGAGCGCGGGCATTTTGAGCAGCTCCTCGATGAGCAGGCCGTGCGGGCGCAGCGACACATAGACATTGCCGCTCAGATCGCGCATAGGCTCCTCGTGCGTGAATACGACGTTCTCCGGCTCATATTCGATGTCCCACATGGCGATCTGGCCGGGGCCGATCAGCTGGCGGCCTTCTTCGACCGCGCCCATCGGCGGATAGGGATGCGTGTACATCGGCCAGTAGCCGGGCGTGGCGGGGTCGAGATCGGGCACGGCGATTTCGCGGCGGCTGATCTCCCTGCCGCACAGGCAGTCGATGCGGTAGCTTTCCGTCGCAAAGCCGTTGTTGACCACGGTCACGGTCAGCGTGTGATCCTCTCGTATGTTGACGATGGTCTGCAGCGCGGGATTGTCGACGGATGCGAGCCGCTCCTCGTCCATCAGCTCGGTGAGCAGCGCCTTGACGCTCTTCAGCAGATCGCGGCGCAGGGGGATGCTGACGTTCTCCATGTTGCGCACGGGCGCGGAGTTTTCGGTTTCATCCAGGCCGTAGGGCGAGAGCACCAGCAGCGCGCGGCCCTTTCCGGCGGTGCGGGCGATGACGAAGGGCGTGCCGTCCTCGAGGGTCATGAGCACGTCCGCGTCGCTCAGAGAGGCGTCCGCGTAGACGGAAAGCGCGCGCTCGCGATGGGTCTTGCCGTCGCTGTCTGTGACAAGCGCGTCGCGGCGCAGGGAGGCCTTGCCCAGAGCGTTCACGCCGAAGAACGCCGCCGCTTCCGGCGCGTCCTCAAGCTGACCCGCGAAGGCGAGGATTGTGCCGCCGTTGTCGGTGAAGGCGGCCAGCTTGTCCAGCTGCTCGCGGTCGAGCTTCTGCCAGCCGGCCATCAGCAGGAGGTCGTACTGCCGAAGCGTCTCGGCGCGCGCGTCGGTCATGAGCACGTCGGCCTGATCGCCGTAGGGCGTGGGCGTGAGGAAGCCGCGCTCGTTGAGGAAGAAGCCGGAGTCCTCATAGCCCGGATAGAGCAGCGTAAAGAGCGCGTGCAGCTGATGATCGCAGTCCTTGTAGGGCATTTGACCCCAGCTGCGATAGACGTTTCTCGTGTAGAGGTGGCGGGGCATGCACCAGCCGTTGCCGCTATTGAGCACAACCGCCGTGGGCACGGCCATAACGCCCGCATAGCCGCGCTCCTTAATGAAGCGGATGCAGTCGGCCTGAATCCGACCGATGGGCGCGAGCACAGCGTCCTCGCCGGTAAAGAGGCTCTTGTCGGAATTGGTCTTGTTCGGCTCGAGCGGAATGCCGGCGTTCACCTTTTCCATGCACGCCTTCGTCGTGACCAGTCCGGATTCAAAGCCGAGCATATCGGAATTGTAGAGATATTCGACATATATCAGCCGCCGCAGCAGCGACAGGCTGGTGCCGACGGTCGGGCCGTAGCTGTAGCCTTCCTGATCCACGCCGTTGCTCTCGATGTCATAGCTCTTCCAGCTGAAGCGGTTGTAGACCGACGCGTTGCCGAACCAGAGAAGGCCGTACTGCTTGCCCGCGCCGCGGATGTAGGCGTACCAGAGGTTGGCGTTGGGCAGCGCCTGCGCCGTCTCCGCGCCCAGCATGAAGCAGTTCTGCTCGCGGGCGAAGAAATGCACATAGTTGAGCGAGCACAGCGCCGTGGTGGCGTTGTGAAGCTGGCTGCCCATCTCGTCGAAGAACTCATAGAAGCGGCGCTGCTGGAACACATTGTCCTGCCGCGCGGGGCACTGCGTGGGCGTGTAGGAGCCAATGTAGCGGCCGTCCTGCTCGCCGTTGTCATAGCCTATGAAGCGGTCGCCCAGTATGCCGGTGAACAGATCGTTCTTATCCTCTGTCACGTCGTATTCGCCCCAGAGCAGCCCCTTCTTGTAGGAGCCGGGCACGAAGCCCCACAGATCGAACACATAGCCGCTGCGTTCCCGGACGGCCTGCAGGAATTCGCGGAGATTGAGCGCGTGTATTGTGCTGCACTGCATCCAGAACACCTTGCCCAGATCAAAGCGCTTTGTGTACAGATCGAGCGCCTCGTCGATTTCCATGAGCTCGCCCTTCTCGTTCTGCGGCAGCGCGCGCAGGGACATGAACTGAATGGTGTTCTCCAGCGTGTCGCGCGTCGTGGCGCGGATCAGGCGGCGGGTATACTCAGGATAGGACTGCGGTTGATGATAGGACGCATAGATCTTTCGCATGATTGGCCTCCTGAAATCAATATAAACGCATCACGGGGTAAAACAAGGGGCGGACGGCCGATCGACCGCCCGCCCTTACAGGGAGGATTAGTTGTAGCTGACGTAGCGGCGCTCGGTGGAGTAGATCACCTGATCGGCCTCTTCATAGGTGGCAAGGACTTCGTCCATGTTGCCCAGAGCCAGCGTCTCGTCCACGAACGCGTCCCACTCGCTCATATCGCGGGTGCCGTCGATGAAGGACATGACGTTCTCGTCGATGTAGGTCTTGAACGGGGTGGTGCTGCGGGCGACGATCTCATTCTGCTCGGCGGTGAAGTTGGGGGTGCCGCGCAGGGTGCGGATGCCGATCAGCTCGCCGCTGATCAGGCCGCCGATGATCTTGTCGTACGCGGCGCGGGAAGAATCACTGCCGCCGACATAGTCGGTCTCGCGCTGCTTGTACTGGATGTAGCGCACGTCCATGAAGTTGCCCACGCCGGCCGCCTTGCGGGCGTCGCTGGTCTGATAGTCGGCGGTGTACTGATGGCGGCCGTTCTCATCCACGGTGTAGGTCAGGTCCTTAACGCCCCAGTTGTAGATCGTGGAGGCGTCCTTGGAGATGACGGTGTCCAGATAGGAGCAGATCAGCTCGGGGTTCTTCACGTCGGCGTTGACGAAGTAGCCCCAGCCGGGGATGTTGTCATAGGGCACGGTGATGACGGAGTAGTGGGGATCGCCCTCATGGCGGGCGGGCGCGAACATGGCCTCGTACTCAAAGGGGATCTCCTCGCCCAGGAAGATCTCGTTGTAGATGCAGTTGAGATACCAGAAGGAGAACAGCCAGTTGCCGTTGAGGATGTACTGCTGAGCCTGCTCATCGGACATGGTGGAGAACTCGGGGTGCAGCAGACCTTCGGCGTACATGGTGTGCATTATGTCGATCAGGTCGCGATAGTTGGAATCCTCGTTCAGCAGGGCGTGGGTCCACTTGGAGCCGTCATAGTAGAAGCCGGTCTTGGCGTTGTTGATGCTGCCCAGGCAGCTGTAATAGTAGGAAGCGCCCCAGCCGTAGGTGATGAAGGGCATTCCCTCGGGGTTGGCCTGCTTGTAGGCGCGCATGCAGTCGAGCATCTCGTCCCAGGTGGTGGGGACTTCCTTGCCCAGCTTGGCCAGTTCGGTCTTGTTGACCCAGAAGCTCTCGTCGACATAGTCGCTCGGCTCGATGTCATTGAGGCAGTAGAGCGCGCCCTTGTCGTTGATCATGTTCTTGATCTGCGGATAGGTGTCGATGTAGGACTTCAGATTGGGCATATAGTCCAGATAGTCCATGAAGTTGAGGAAGTAGCCCATGTCGCCGTAGTTGGCGATGACGGACGAGGAATTGCGCAGCCAGACGACGTCCGGCAGGTCGCCGGTGTTCAGGAACAGGGAGGTCTTGGTGTCGAAGTCAGCCCAGGGGCCGGACGACCACTCGATGGACACGTTGCCCAGGAGCTTCTTGTATTCCTGATAGACGGGGGATTCGCGGTCTTCCTTGATGCCCAGATCGGCGGTGTAGCCCTCGTAGGTCACGGCGTCGCCCTCATAGGGGAGCATCGAGTCGGCCATGGCGGGGATGGCGCCCAGCGCCAGCGCGAGCACCAGAAGCAGAGAGAAGAGTTTCTTCATGACGGGGTTCCTCCTTTTTGTTATTCGCGGGGGGATCTATCGCTCTTCAGGCGGATCATGCCGCCCAAATTCGAGGGGAAGGGGGCGCGTCAGGCCTTGATCGAGCCGACCAGAACGCCCTTGGCGAAGTACTTCTGCATGAAGGGGTAGATGCACAGTATCGGCACCACGGTGATGATTGTCGCCGCGGCCTTTGTGGTGCGGCTGGAGATGGAGCGGAAGTCCTTGAGCAGCTGCGCGGTGCTCGCATCCTTGTAGTCCATCAGCACGAGCAGGCGGCGCATGAGCAGCTGTATGGGGTATTTCCTGTCATCGCGCAGATAGAGCAGCGCGGTGAGGTAGTCGTTCCAGTAGCCCACGATGCTGAACAGCGCGAACGTGGCCAGCACGGCTTTTGAGAGCGGCAGCACGATCGAGAACAGCACGCGCATATGGCCCGCGCCGTCCAGAAATGCCGATTCTTTCAGCGATTCGGGAATGGACATGAAGAACGTCTTGAACACGATGACGTTGTAGGCGGAAATCGCGCCCGGCAGCACCATGACCCAGAACGTGTCGATCAGCTTCAGGCGCATGATCGTGACGTAATAGGGGATCAGGCCGCCGCCGAAGAACATCGTGATGGTCAGTATGACCGAGACCAGCCTGCGCCCGCGCAGCGCGGTGATCGAGAGCGGATAGGCCATGAGCGAGGTGGTCAGCAGCATGATGAACGTGCCCACCGCCGCGTACTTGATTGTGTTCCAGTAGTAGAGCAGTATGCGGTTGTCGCCCAGCAGCGCCTTATAGGACTCCAGCGAGAAGCCCACGGGCAGCAGATAGATCGGCGAGGACTTGAGCGTCTGCGCGTCGCTCACGGAGAGCGCCAGCATATTGAGCAGCGGATAGAGGAAGGCGCAGGAGAGGAGAATCATCAGTATGACGAGAAAAACGTCGAAGGCGGTTGTTTTTGTACGCATGATTGTTCTCCTTTCCAATCAGAATAGCGAGGTCTCGCTGAGCTTGCCGGTCACAAAGTTGGCGCCCAGCAGGAAGAACAGGGACACGACGTTGACCAGCAGACCCACGGCGGAGGAATAGCTCAGGTTGTTGCCGGCCGTCTCGATGCCGTAGCGGTAGACATAGGTGGAAATCACGTCGGCGGTGGCGTATGTGCGGGGACTGTACATGAGCAGTATCTTCTGGAAGTCGTTGCCCAGCACGCCGGCCACAGCCATGATGAAGAGTATGCTGATTGTGGGCAGTATGCTGGGCAGCGTGATGTACCACATCTGCTTTATGCGGCCCGCGCCGTCCAGAACGGCCGATTCGTACATTTCGGGGTTGATGCCGGAGATCGCGGCCAGATAGATGATCGAGCCGTAGCCCACGCCCTGCCATATGCCCGAGCCGATATACAGCGGCCTGAACGATCCGGGATCCATGAAGAAGTTGTGCCGCTGAAGGCCGATCGCTTCCATGACGGCGTTGATCGGGCCGTCGCTCATGCTGAACAGCTCCTTCATCATGCCCACGACGATGACCACGGAGAGGAAATAGGGCATATAGGAGATGGTCTGAACGACCTTCTTGAAGCGCTCGTAGTGCAGCTCGTTGAGCAGCAGCGCCAGTATGATGGGCGCGGGGAAGGAGAACACAAGGCTCTCAATGCCCAGCACCACGGTGTTTCGGATGATGCGCCAGCAGAATGGATCGCGGAAGAATGCGGCGAAGTGCTTGAGACCCACCCACTTGGAGCCGAAGAAGCCGCCCTTGGGCGTGTAGTCCTGAAAGGCCACCACGATGCCGTACATGGGCAGGTATTTGAACAGCAGCAGGTTGATGAGTCCGGGAATCAGCATGATGTAGAGCACCCAGTTGAGACGTATGTATTTCCCCAGCGGCATATCGCGGCGCACCCTGCCGCTGCTGCGGAGAAGATCCTGCCGTCTCGCCATATCTTCGGACATTTTCTCCATCTCCTTTTTGAAAATTAAAACGACGCGTCATTGCCTGTGTAACGGAGCGGCAACACCATAGTTAAAATATATCAATTATTCGCCGCTGTGTCTATGCCAATTTTCTTCCTTTTATGCTGTTTTTTGAACATCTTTCCTGAAAAAACCGTTTGAATGGCGAAAAAACAGAAAAATTGTCGTAAAAGTCAAAAAAACCGTATACCCTCGGCGCACAAATGATGTATAATGTAACCGTAACGCAAAGGGAACTGTCGATTAAAAATGGACGGCGGAGGGAAAAGGGCATGACGAGCAAGGCGCCTGTGGGAGGACGGATCTTTTTTCGTATGCTGATTGCGCTTCTGTCCAGTGTGCTGATTATGGCCGGCTTCAGCTTTGTCATGATCATGCACCAGAACAATGTGTCCGTGCAGACGCACGTGGATGTGCTCAAGGCGGCCATGGCCGGCAGCGCGGCGCAGATCGACGGCTTCTGGAAAAATTCGGCGTCCTTTCTGCTTTCGCTCGGCGAGGGCGACTATCTGCAGCGGCTTGCCGGACAGCCCCGCGCCGATCTGCGCGTCCGCGATCAGGCGCAGCGCGAGGCGGTGAAGCGGCTGACTTCATTTTTGAGCGGCACGAGCTATGCCAAAGACGCCTATATCTACCTTTATAACAGCGACTATCTGATCACATCCGCCGGCGTGACGAAGCTGGACACCTATTTCAACAACCGGTATGAAGGGGACGTCGGGGATTTTTCCCAAATGCTGCGCGGGGTTCATCTCTTTGCGCTGCAGAGAGTGCCGTTTGAGGAGAAGAGCGGCCGGCTGGAGCAGTACAGCGCGCCGCCGCTGGCGCTCATGCAGACCGTCTATGGCGCCAATGGCCGCGCGATCGGCTGCTTCGTGGTGGCGGTGGACGGCGCGGCGCTCGAGCAGACGGCGGAGACGTATTTCACCATCCCCAACACGCGCGCGCTGCTGCTGCTGGACGATCAGCCCGTGACCGACGCGGCGCAGGCGCTGGACATTTCCGTCGACGCGCTGCCGGAGGGCGACTATGTGCGGCATATTCCGGGGCTGGGCGTTGTGGTGCGCAGGCGCTCGGGCGTCATTTCTCCGCTGGAATATCTGGCCATAGACGAGGAGCGCAACATCATATCCGGGCGCAATCAGCTGCTGCTGAGCCTGGAGCTGATCGTGGCGTTCATGACGCTGATCATGGGCGGAGTCGCCTTTTTCGCCGCGCGGCAGCTGTACAAGCCGATGAAAATGCTCCTCAGCGAGCTGGACAGCCCCGTGACCGTCCGTACGGACGAATGCCGGCTGCTGCTCCAGTCCATCCGCGAGGCGCAGGAGGATTATATCAGCGCCCGGCATGAGCTGGATCTCTCATCGCCGCTGGTGCGCGATGCGCTTTTATACCACCTGCTGCGCGGCGGCAAGGCGGACGCGCGCCATCCGGCGGAATGGTGTCTGCCCGCGCCCCAGCCCAAGGCCATGCTCTTTTACGTCTTTGTGCTGGCGATTTCCCTGCCGGACGACGGCGACGGCAGCGAGCGGCGCGCCGTGGTGGAGCGCTTTGAGCGGCTCTTCGGCGTGTCCGCGCTGTCCATACTCAGAACGAGCGACGATGAGTTCAGCGTTGTGACCACGCCGCTCTCCCGCGCGCGCCATCAGGAGCTGTGTCAGGGCGCGGAAAAGCTGTGCGCGGCGCTGGGCGGCGAAAAGAGCGGCGGCGTTGTGATATTCGCCAGCGGCGGCGGCGTAAACGGCATTGAGAACATCGCCAAGTCGTTTTATGCGGCGCGGCAGTGCGTCCGCCGGCGGCCGATCACCTGCGAATATGCCTTTCTGGACGCGGAGAACATATCGGACGGCGCCGCGGAGGGCGGCATTCGCCTCTCTCCCAACGCCATGACCGTTTATGAGGCGCTGCTCTCCGGCGGCAATCCGGCCAAGGCGCGCGCCTTTGTGGACGATCTGCTCAAGGCGGAACGGCGGGCGGACGTGAGCGTCGTGCAGTATATCAAGCTGGCCGAAACGCTCAATCAGCAGCTGTTCTGGATGACGAAAAGCAGCGCGCCCGCGCGGGAAAGCCGGCTGATCGAGATCTCCGCGCCGCATACTCTGGTGACGGCGGAGCAGCTGGGCGACATCCTTCATGACAATCTGGCGATATTCTTTGAGGAGCAGGCCGACGCGCCGAACAAGTCCGAGGCCGGCGATATGGCCGATGTGACGCGCTATGTGCAGGAGAACTTTGCACTGAACATCAATCTGAGCTCGGTCGCGGCGCATTTCGGCTACAGCGCCAATTACTTTTCGCGCTATTTCAAGCAGAAGACCGGCGTGAACTTCATCGCCTATCTCAATCGCGTCAAGATCGAGGAGGCCTGCCGATTGCTGCGCGCCGAGGAGAAGCTCTCCGTGCGGGAGATCGCCCGGCGATGCGGCTATAACAGCCCGCAGCAGTTCATCGCGACGTTCGAGAAGCTGGTGGGCATGACGCCCGGCGCTTTCCAGAAGATGCAGTTTTCCGGCGCGGCGTCGCCCTCGGACTGGCTGGCCGAGGCGCAGGAGGAATGACGCGCAGGGCTGTTTTCATGACATTGTCAAGATTTTCTAATAATTTTCGCTGGAAAAGCCGGATGCGCGGTGCTAAAATGAGCATATCATAGGCTGCGGCGATCTGCCGGCGAAAGGATGATGGGGCGCTTGAAAACGGGACTTGTGCTGGAAGGCGGCGCGATGCGCGGCATGTTTACCGCCGGCGTGCTGGACGTGTTTATGGAGCATGGCGTGCATTTTGACGGCGTGATGGGCGTTTCGGCGGGCGCGGTGTTCGGCCCCAATTTCCTGTCCGGGCAGGTTGGCCGCGTCATCCGCTACAACAAGCGCTACAACGGCGATCCCGACTACATGGGTCTTAAGCCGCTGCTGAGCACCGGCAACATCGTCAATACGAAATACGCCTACGGCACAGTGCCCATGCTGCTCGATCCGTTCGACGACGAGGCCTTCCGCGCGTCCGGCGTGCCGTTTTATGCCGTTTTGACCAATCTGCGCACGGGCGAGCCCGAATATAAACAGATCCGCAGCGTGCTGGCCGAGATGGACGTGCTGCGCGCGTCGGCGTCGCTGCCGTTCGCGTCCACGCCGGTCGAGCTGAACGGCGAAAAGTATCTGGACGGCGGCGTTGCGGACAGCATCCCCTTTGAGGCGATGCGGCGCATGGGCTACGACCGGCTGGTGGTCATACTCACGCGCGACAAGAGCTATCGCAAAAAGCCGATAAACCCGGCGCTCGCCCGCGTGCGCTATGGCCGCTATCCTGAGTTCTGCAAGCGGCTGATGGGGCGCGCCGAGGCCTACAACCGCAGTGTGGACGCGCTGAATCTGCTGGAAGAGCGGGGCGATGTGTTCGTCATACGGCCCGATCAGCCGATCGGCATCAGGCGCATTGAAACCGACCCGGACAAGCTGCAATCGGTCTACGACCTCGGCCGCCGCGACGGCCTGGCCAGTCTGGAAAAACTGAACGATTATCTGAATAAAGCTGAATAAAAAACCAAAGGAGCGCTTGAAGGCCATGTGCTTTCAGGCGCTTTTTTTGCGCTATTTTGTGCGAATTTCTGCGGGAATCGCTCTTTTGGCGTTTTTTGATCACGGCTTTTTTCAGGGTGATTGGCCTTTTGCGCGTGTCGCTTGGGTGTGGGGCGTTGACTCGGGTGATGCGCTCCTGCGCTGCGTACTTATGGCTTTGTCTGTCATTGCAATGCGCGATGCCTATGAATAAACGCGCAGCGCTTCGCCGCCCCGGGCACAAGGAGAGACTTGACCGGCTCTAATTTATGGCCGGTCAAGTCGGGCTGTACAGCGAAGAAATCAACACGCACAAACGTCCAGACTCGAGCCGCCCCCAAGCGCTGAAGAGTCGGGTTGCGTGCGCGGAGCGGAGTGGAAGCCGCACTGCGGCCGGGTTGCGTGCGCGGAGCGGAGTGTCAGCCGGCACTGCCGGTGCGCGGAGCGGAGTAGATGCGGGCTCAGCCTGCCGCCGTCGCCCGGGCACAGGGAGAGACTTGACCGGCTCTGATTAATGGCCGGTCAAGTCGGGCTGTACAGCGAAGAAACCAACACGCACAAACGTCCAGACCCGAGCCGCCCTCAAGCGGCGCGGAGTCGGGTTGCGTGCGCGGAGCGGAGTGGAAGCCGGCACTGCCAGTGCGCGGAGCGGAGCGGGTGCGGGCTCAGCCTGTCGCCGTCGCCCGGGCACAGGGAGAGACTTGACCGGCTCTGATTAATGGCCGGTCAAGTCGGGCTGTACAGCGAAGAAACCAACACGCACAAACGTCCAGACCCGAGCCGCCCTCAAGCGGCGCGGAGTCGGGTTGCGTGCGCGGAGCGGAGTGGAAGCCGGCACTGCCAGTGCGCGGAGCGGAGCGGGTGCGGGCTCAGCCTGTCGCCGTCGCCCGGGCACAGGGAGAGACTTGACCGGCTCTGATTAATGGCCGGTCAAGTCGGGCTGTACAGCGAAGAA